>NZ_JBHVPD010000070.1:0-14721 GCF_042887525.1 Kitasatospora sp. NPDC057936 | reverse complement strand
GTGCCGGTTCGGCGGGGGGGGCGCAGCCCCGGCCCCCCCCCACACTTCCCCCGCCCCCCCGCCCCTGTCCTTGTCCGGCCCCCCCCCCCCGGGGGCCGCGCGGCCCCCGGCCCCGCCCCCGCCCCGGGGAACCGGAACCACCGGCCACACCCGGCCCTCGCGGGCCGTCGACCACCTGTGGAGAACCCATGAGCAAGCTCGCCGGAATCCCCCTGTCCGTCCTCGACGTCGTGCCCGTCTTCGCCGGCGGGACCGCGACCCAGGCGCTGCGCGACACCGTGGCCCTCGCCCCCAAGGTCGAGGCGCTCGGCTACCTGCGCTACTGGGTCGCCGAGCACCACAACACCCCGAGCCTCGCCACCTCGGCACCGGGGGTCCTCGTCGGCAGCCTCGCCGCGGTCACCACCACCCTCAAGGTCGGATCGGGCGGCGTGCTGCTGCCCAACCACGCACCGCTGGTCGTGGCCGAGCAGTTCGGCACGCTGGAGGCCCTGCACCCGGGCCGGATCGACCTCGGCCTCGGGCGCGCGCCCGGCACCGACCCGCTCACCGCCCGCGCGCTGCGCCGGGTGCCCGAGCTGGGCCAGGACGACTTCGCGCACCAGATAGCCGAGCTCGACGGGTACTTCGCGCCCGGCTCCCCCGACTCCGGCATCGTCGCGGTGCCCGCCGCCGACGGCCGCCCGGACCTGTGGATGCTGGGCTCCAGCCCGTCGAGCGCCCAGGCGGCCGGCGCGCTCGGCCTGCCGTACGCCTTCGCCCACCAGATCAACCCGCACGCCGCGGCGCACGCCCTGGAGCTGTACCGCAGGTCCTTCCGGCCCTCCGCCCACCTCGACCGGCCCCGCACCCTGGTCGCCGCACTGGTCACGGTGGCCGAGACCGACGCCGCGGCCCGGGCCGCGGCCGCACCTTACCTCCTCGGCAAGATACGGATGCGCATGGTGCCGCGCTTCGACGCCTTCCCGTCCGCGCGGGAGACCGCCGCGCACGTGTTCTCCCCGGCCGAGCGGCAGTTCCTGGACGACCTGGTCGAGCCCCAGCTGGTCGGCGGCCCGGAGACGGTCCGCGAGAAGCTCACCGCGCTGGTGGCGCGCACCGGCGCGGACGAGCTGATGGCGCTGACCATCGTGCCCGACCAGGGCGAGCGGCTGCGCTCCTTCGAGCTCCTCGCCGAGGCCGCGGCCGCGGTGCGGCCGGGGGCCGGCACCGAGGGTGTTTCAGTTCGGCTTTAGAGATCCCCGAGAGAGTCGTGCACGGTCCAGAGTCCGCCAGCCGCCCCGGAGTTCGAATGCGTTCGCGCCGCACCGCCCCGCTCGAAGCCGTGCTGCTGTCCGTTCTCGTGCTCGTCGGCGCCCAGGCCTGCGGCCCCGGCGCCGACGGCACGCCGGGCGGCTCCGGGCCACGCACCGGCGGCCACCTGACGTACGCGGTGAAGAAGGAGCCGGACTGCTGGGACCCGCACACCAGCGCCCAGGACGTGACGGCCTTCGTCCAGCGGCCGGTGTTCGACTCATTGGTCTACCAAACCCCGGACGGCGAGCTGGAACCCTGGCTCGCGCAGTCCTGGCGCACGAGCGAGGACGGCGAGGTCTACACCTTCACCCTCCGCCAGGACGTGACCTTCCACGACGGCACACCGCTCGACGCCGAGGCGGTGAAGGCCAACTTCGACCACATCACGGCCAAGGAGACCCGCTCCCAGTACGCCGCGGGCCTGCTCGGCCCGTACCAGGGGACCACCGTCACCGGGAAGTACCAGCTGGAGGTGCGCTTCGAGCGCCCCTACGCACCCTTCCTGCAGGCCCTCAGCACCACGTACCTGGGCATCGCCTCGCCGGCCTCGCTCAAGGCCGGCGCGGACAAGCTGTGCTCCGGCACCGACTCGGTGGGCTCGGGCCCGTTCAAGGCCGGCGCCTACCTGCGCGGCCAGCAGCGGCAGTACAGCAGGAACCCCGACTACCAGTGGGCCCCCGAGCACGCCGGGCACAGCGGCCCGGCCATGCTCGACTCCCTCACGCTGCGGTTCATCGCCGAGGACACCACCAGGGTCGGCGCGCTGACCTCGGGCCAGGTGTCGGCCATCGACGCCGTCCCGGCCAACCAGGCGCCCATGGTGTCCCGGGATCCCCACCTCGGCATCCTCACCATGGACGTCCCCGGCGTGGTGGACACCTTCTTCCTCAACACCCGCAGCGAGCTCTTCTCCGACGTGCGGGTGCGCACGGCCTTCCAGCGCGCCATCGACCTCGACGCCATCACCAAGTCCGTCTTCCAGGGCACCGGCACGCGCGCCTGGAGCCCGCTCGCCCCCTCCACCCCGCACAGCTACGACGCCGCCCTGGAGAAGAGCTGGCCGTTCGACCGCGCGCTGGCCGGCCGGCTCCTGGACGAGGCCGGCTGGACCGGCCGCGACGCCCAGGGCTACCGCACCAGGGACGGCCGCACGCTCACCGTCGTCGCACCCGTCTACGGCAAGCCGAGCCTCTTCTCACAGGCGGTCCAGGGCGATCTGAAGAAGTCCGGGATCAGACTGGACCTGGCCGCCTCCACCGACGCCACCGAGGTCGCGGGACGGCTGGCCCAGGGCCGCTACGACGTGGTCGAGACCTCCTGGGGCCGCGCCGACGGCGACATGCTCAGCCACTTCTTCCTCACCACCGAGGGTTCGGCCACCGGCCACAACTTCTCCCGGGTCTCCGACCCCGGGGTCGACGACTGGCTCCGGCGGGCCCAGGCGTCCCAGTCGCCGGACGAGCGCGCCGCGGACTACGCCGAGGTGCAGCGCTGGGCGCTCGATCAGGCGGCCGTGGTGCCCGCGTACGTCGTGAAGGCCGCCGTGGGCGTGAACCGGAAGGTGCACGGCCTGCGCCTCGGCAGCTCGGCCTGGCCCGAGTTCTACGGCGCCTGGACGGAGGCCCGCTGATGCCCGCCCTCCTGCGTGTCGTCGCGTCCCGGCTCGGGGGCGCCGTCCTCGTGGTCTGGGGCGCGGCCAGCTGCGCCTTCCTGGCGCTGCACCTGATCCCCGGCGACCCGGTGAACGCCATCGTCGGCTCGAACTCCCTGGTCGGCGACGAGCAGCGGGCGGAGGTCCGGCACCACTACGGCCTCGACCAGCCGCTGGCCGTCCAGTACCTGCGCTACCTGCTCCGGCTGGCGCACGGCGACCTCGGCGACTCCTACCAGCTGCAGCAGCCGGTCTCCTCCGTGCTCTCCGCACAGTTCCGGCCGACCGCCGAACTGGCGCTGTGGGCCACGCTGGTGGCGGTGGCGCTGGCGGTCGCCGTCGCGGTGCTCACCTCGGGCCGCTCCCGGCTGCCGCGCCGGGTGTCGGCCGCGATCGAGCTGGTCGTCGTCTCCACGCCGTCCTTCTGGCTCGGGATCGTCCTGTTGACGGTCTTCTCGTTCCGGCTCGGCTGGCTGCCCGTCTCCGACGGCGACGACGTGCGGTCGCTCGTCCTGCCGGTGGCCACACTGGCCCTGCCGATCGCCGCGGTCCTCATCCCGGTCGTGCGCGAGGGACTGCTGCGGGCCCTGGAGCAGCCGTTCGCGCAGACCGCCCGGGCCCGCGGACTCGCCGAGCCCGCCGTGCGCGTGCGGCACGGGCTGCGGCACGCCGCCCTGCCGGCGCTCACCCTGACCGGCTGGTTCACCGGCACGCTGCTGGGCGGGGCGGTGGTCGTGGAGGACGTGTTCGCCAGGTCCGGGATCGGCCGGGTCACCCTGCAGGCCGTCGAGGGCCGCGACCTCCCGGTCGTGCAGGGAGTGGTCGCGCTGTCCGCGGTGGTGTTCGTCGCCGTGGGCGCGCTGATCGAGGTGCTGTACGCGCTGGTCGATCCGCGGCTGCGCGAGGGAACGGGGGTGACGGCGGCATGACCACCGAACAGCCGGTGCGGACCGGCCCGTTGACGGCGCTGACCGAACGGGTCCCGGGCGTCCGGCCGCGGCCCGGCGTGCTGCTCGCCGCGGCCCTGCTGGCCCTGATCCTGCTGGCCGCCCTCGTCCCGTCCCTGTTCGCGGACGGCAACCCGACCGACACCGATCCGCTGAACGCGCTCCAGCCGCCGGGCTCCGAGCACTGGTTCGGCACCGACCAGCTCGGCCGGGACGTCTTCACCAGGGTGGTGCACGGCACCCGCTACTCGCTCGCGATCGGCGCCGCGGCGACCGGCTGCGGAGTGGCCCTCGCCGTGCTCTGGGGCCTGGCCGCCGCGCTGTCCGGCCGGTTCGGGAACGCCCTGCTGATGCGCATCGCCGACGCGCTGCTCGCGGTGCCCGGCCTGCTGCTCGCCCTCCTGGTCGTCCTCGTCGTCGGCAAGGGCGTGACGGGCGCGACGGCCGCCGTGGCGGTCGGGCTCGCCCCCGGCTTCGCCCGGGTGGTCCGCGCCCAGGCCCTGCTGGTGCGCCGCTCGGGGTACGTCGAGGCCGCCGTCGCGATCGGGGTCCGCCGGTCGCTGATCGTCCTGCGGCACGTCCTGCCCAACACGCTCGCGCCGCTGCTCGTCCTGGCGACCGTCACCCTCGGCGCGTCCGTCTCCACCGGGGCGGCGCTCAGCTACCTCGGCCTCGGCGCCCAGCCGCCGACGCCGGAGTGGGGCGCGATGCTCACCGAGGGCCAGGGCTTCCTCGAACAGGCCTGGTGGATCGCGTTCTTCCCCGGCCTGCTGCTGGTCACCACGGTGGTGACCGTCACCGTGCTGGGACGCCACGCACAGGCACGATCCGAAGGGCGGTCCGCGGCATGACGGAACCACTGATCGACGTGGCCGGGCTCGACGTCAGGTTCGGCACGGGGGGCGGACAGGTCCACGCCGTTCGCGGCGCCTCGCTCAGCCTGGACGCCGGCCGGTGCCTGGCCCTGGTCGGCGAGTCCGGCTCGGGCAAGAGCACGTTCGCCCGCAGCCTGCTGGGCCTCGCCGGACCCACCGCGGCCGTCACCGCGCAGCGGCTGCGCATCTGCGGGGACGACGCCCGGAAGTTCGGGCCGCGCGACTGGCGTGCGGTCCGGGGCCGGCGGATCGGGCTGGTCGCCCAGGACGCACTGGTCGCCCTCGACCCGCTGCGCCCGGTCGGCCGGGAGATCGCCGAATCGTTGCTGACCCACCGGACCGTACCCCGGCGCGACGCCGGGGCGGTGGTGGTCGATCTGCTGACCCGGGTCGGCGTGCCGGAGCCGGCCGAGCGGGCCCGCGCGTACGTCCACCAGCTGTCGGGCGGACTCCGGCAGCGGGCGCTGATCGCCTCCGCCCTGGCAGCGGACCCGGCCGTCCTGATCGCCGACGAGCCGACGACCGCGCTGGACGCCGCCGTGCAGTCCCGGATCCTCGCACTGCTGGGCGAGTTGAAGGCGGCCGGCACCGGCGTGCTGCTGATCAGCCACGACCTCGCCGTGGTCGAGGCCCTGGCCGACGAGGTCGCGGTGATGAAGGACGGCCGCGTCGTCGAGTCGGGCCCGGTCGGCGAGGTGCTCGACCGCCCCCGCCACGCCTACACCCGCTCGCTGCTGGCCGCGGTGCCGGGCGGCCACCCGCGGACGGCCCGGCCGTCCAGCGGCACCGGCCGCCCGGTGCTGCGGGCCGAGGGAGTCGGCAAGCACTACCAGGGTCCGCGACGCAGCCGGCGGACGGCCGTGGAGCAGGTCTCGTTCACCCTGCACGCCGGCGAGGCGCTCGGCCTCGTCGGCGAGTCGGGCTCCGGGAAGTCCACGCTCGCCCGGATCGCCCTCGGCCTGCTGGCTCCCGACACCGGCGAGGTGCGGCTGGACGGCGAGCCGTGGAGCACGCTGCCCGAACGGGCCCGGCGGGCCCGGCGGCACGCCATCCAGCTCGTCCCGCAGGACCCGCTGAGCGCCTTCGACCCGCGCTGGACGGTGGCCCGGATCATCGACGAGGCCCTGGGCGCCGCGGGAACGGCCCGCGCGGAGCGCCACGACCGGACGGTGCGGCTGCTGCGGCAGGTGGGACTCCCGCAGGAACTGCTGGAGCGCCGGCCGCTCGCCCTGTCCGGCGGCCAGCGTCAGCGCGTGGCCATCGCCCGGGCGCTCGCCCCCGGGCCCCGGGTGCTCGTGTGCGACGAACCGGTGTCGGCGCTGGACGTGTCCGTCCAGGCACAGATCCTCGACCTGCTGCGGGAGTTGCAGGACTCCCTCGGTCTGGCGACGCTCTTCGTCTCCCACGACCTGGCGGTCGTCCGGGAGGTGTGCACACGGGTGATGGTGATGCGCGCCGGCCGCGTCGTGGAGTCGGGACCGGTGGAGGAGGTCCTCGCGACGCCCTCGCACCCGTACACCGCGGAGTTGCTCGACGCGGTACCGCGCCGCACCCGTGCGGCGTTTGGTGCTGCCAAAGAACAGCTTTAGATCCGGCCAATGAGCCGCTGCAAGCCTCGAAGGGCCAATTTCGGACACTCTTGCGCCCCGGAGGCCGCCACTCATGCCCGCCACGCCGAGACCGCCGAGAACCACCAGACTGCCCTCGCTCACCGGGATGCGGTTCATCGCCGCCCTGCTCGTCTTCGCCTTCCACACCACCTGGCAGACCCGGTTCATCCCGGGTGGTGCGGGCGACACCCTCAGCACCGTCTTCGCCAACGCCGGCTTCTACGGCGTGAGCTTCTTCTTCGTGCTCAGCGGCTTCGTCCTGACCTGGTCGGCGCGGCCGAACGACACCGCGACCCGGGTCTGGCGGCGTCGGCTCGTCAAGATCTACCCGAACCACCTGGTCACCTTCGTGATCGCCGCCGCCCTGATGCTCGCGGCCTCCGACGTCTTCACCACGGAGGGCACGCTGACCAACCTGTTCCTGCTGCAGGCGTGGGTGCCGCAGATCCAGGTCCCCAACACGATGAACGCCGTCAGCTGGTCACTCTCCTGCGAACTGTTCTTCTACCTGAGCTTCCCGTGGCTCCTGCGCCTGCTCGACCGGGTGCCGATACGGCGCCTGTGGGCCCTCGCCGGAGCCCTCGCCGTGTGCACCGTGGCGGTCCCGTGGATCAGCCTGCACACCCTGCACGGACAGCCGCTGCCCTTCATCGCCGACGGCTCGCTCTCCTTCGAGCAGATCTGGTTCGTCTACTTCTTCCCGCCGGTCCGGGCGCTGGAGTTCGTCCTCGGCATGGTCGCCGCCCGGCTCGTGCTGTCCGGCTCGTGGCCGCGGATCGGCCTGTGGCCGGCCAGCCTGATCGCCGTCGGCGGCTACGCCCTCAACTCGGCCGTGCCGTACCTGTACGGCGTCGCGGGCACCGCCGCCCTCTGGCTCACCCCGCTGGTCGCGAGCGCCGCCGTCGCCGACCGCGACGGCACCCCGACCCCGTTCCGGGGCCGGCTCCTGGTACGGCTCGGCGAACTCTCCTTCGCCTTCTACATGGTGCACGGCCTCGTCGTCACGTACGGGCACCGGTGGCTCGTCGAGGGGCGGAGCCTGCCGACGGCCGCCGCGGCCGCCCTGCTCGTCGCGGCTCTGGCGTTCTGCCTGGTGCTGGCCCTCGCGCTGTTCACCTGGGTCGAGAGCCCGCTCGTGCGCCTGCTCAGCACACCTCGCGCGGAGCGCCGCGCGCCGCACACCACACCCCTTTCCGTCCCCGCCCTGGAGGCCAAGGAATGACCGACACCACGCGAGCCGCGAGCGACGACCGCCGACCACCGGCGTACCCCCAGGCCCGCGGCTGCCCCTTCCAGCCGCCGTCCGGTTACGACCGGTACCGCGAGGAAGGACCGGTCTCCGCCGTCGAGCTCTACGACGGCCGCCGGGTGTGGGCCGTCAGCGGCCACACCGAGGCCCGTCAGGTCCTGCTCGACGCCGCCACCTTCTCCTCCGACCGCGTCCACCGCGACTACCCGGCCACCGCCCCGCGCTTCGAATCCGCGCGCAAGGTCAAGAACTTCATCGGCATGGACCCGCCGGAACACACCGTCCAGCGGCGCATGCTGCTCTCCACCTTCACCGTCAAGAAGGTGCAGGCGCTGCGCCCCGGCATCCAGCGCCTGGTCGACGAGCTCGTGGACGCCATCGAGGCCAAGGGCCCGGTGGCCGACCTCGTTCCCGACTTCGCGCTGCCCGTGCCGTCGATCGTCATCTGCGAGCTGCTCGGCGTGCCCTACGCCGACCACACGTTCTTCGAACAGCAGTCACGGCGCGTGGTCACCGGGAGCACCACCCTGGAGGACAGCGCCGACGCCTTCGCGCAGCTGAGCTCCTACCTCGACGAGCTGATCCGGCGCAAGGAACGCGAACCGGGCGACGGGCTGCTCGACACCCTGATCGCCGAGCAGCTGGCCGTCGGCGCGCTCTCCCACCGCGAACTGGTGGACATCGCACTGCTGCTGCTCGTCGCGGGCCACGAGACCACCGCGAGCGCCATCGCCCTCGGTGTCCTCACCCTGCTGAAGCACCCGGACCAGCTCGCCGCCCTGCGCGACAACCCGGACGTGCTGCCGACCGCGGTCGAGGAACTGCTGCGCTACATGGCGATCGCCGACGGCGTGGCCCGGTTCGCCACCACCGACACCGAGCTGGGCGGACAGCGCATCAAGGCCGGTGACGGGGTCGTCGTGGTCATCTCCACCGCCAACCGGGACGAGGCCGCCTTCCCCGCGGCCGGGTCGTTCGACGTCGCCCGCGGTGCCCGGCACCACATCTCCTTCGGCCACGGCGTCCACCAGTGCATCGGCCAGAACCTGGCCCGGGCAGAGATGGAGATCGCCCTGTCCACGCTCTTCCGCCGGCTGCCGGGTCTGCGGCTGGCCGTGCCGGAGACGGAACTGCCGGTCAAGGAGGCGGGCGGGGTCCAGGGCGTCTGGAAACTGCCGGTCACCTGGTGACGAGTGCCAATCTGCAGACTGGCAGCGGTACCTGACGGATCAGAACAACGAGGAGAACAATGCGCATCACGGCCGACACCGGAAGGTGTCTGGGCGCGGGACAGTGCGTCCTGTCCGCACCCGACCGCTTCGACCAGTCGACGGAAGGCACGGTGCTCGTGCTGACACCCTCGGTGGAGGGGGAGGCGGAGGAAGCGCGGCTGCGCGAGACCATCGCGCTCTGCCCGTCGCAGGCGATCGCCCTGGAGGCCTGACCATGCCCGTGACGGGAAACCTCGCCGACGCGATCGCCGACCACCGGGCCGGCCCGCGCCCGCTCGGCGAACTGCCCGCCGTACCAGGCGTCTCGGTGCGCGAGCTGTTCGTGCCCGGCCCTCCGGGGGCCCCGGACGTGCGGGTGCGGATCTACCGGCCCGACGCCGAGGACGCCGCGCTGCCCGCGGTGCTCTGGATCCACGGCGGGGGCTTCGTCCTCGGCAACGTGGACGCCGCTCACCACGGCGCCGCGCAGGCCGCCCTGCACGCCTCGGCCGTCGTGGTCGCCGTGGCCTACCGGCTCGCGCCCGAGCACCCGTTCCCGGCGGGTCTGGACGACTGCTGGGCGGCACTGGAGTGGACCGCCGCGAACCCGGCCGAGCTGGGCGCCGACCCGGCCCGGCTCGCCGTGGCCGGCGCGAGCTCCGGCGGCTGTCTCGCCGCGGGCCTCACCCTGCTCGCGCGCGACCGCGGCGGCCCCGCGCTGTGCTTCCAGCACCTGAGCACCCCGGTGCTGGACGACCGGCTGAACACCCCCTCGATGGCCGAACACACCGCCACACCCATCTGGAACCGGCCGCTCGCCGAGGAGAGCTGGCAGCTCTACCTCGGGGCGGGGCGGGAGACGACGCCGAAGTACGCCGCACCGGCCCGCGCCGCGGACCTCCGCGGCCTGCCACCGGCGTACATCTCCACGGCGGGCCTCGACCCGCTGCGCGACGAGGGACTCCGCTACGGCCTACGGCTCGCCGAGGCGGGTGTGCCCACCGAAGTCCACAACTACCCCGGTGCCTACCACGCCTTCGGCGGCGCGGCGGCCCCGGAGGACCAGCAGCGGATCGCGGTCGAGCACCTGGTCACGCTGCGCCGCGGGCTGCACCCGGACCGCCGGGTTTAGCAGGGTTTAGAACGCGCAAAGGTCGTCGTTAGCCCCGCTGGCGAGGGTGGTTGCCACCAGGTCGTCGTCGACGAGGGAGCACGTCACAGACCATGCGTAGCGACCACTCCGCACCGATCGCCGTCATCGGACTCGCCTGCCGCCTGCCCAAGGCGCCCGACCCCGCCGCGTTCTGGCAGCTGCTCAGCAGCGGCGAGGACGCGGTGGGAGAGGCGCCGGCGGGCCGGTGGTCCGCTGCCGCCCCCGCCCGTGGCGCCTTCCTCGACGAGGTCGACCGCTTCGACGCCGCCTTCTTCGGGATCTCCCCGCGCGAGGCCGCGGCGATGGACCCGCAGCAGCGGCTGATGCTCGAACTCGGCTGGGAGGCGCTGGAGGAGTCCGGAATCGTCCCGGCCGCACTCACCGGCAGCCGCACCGCGGTGTTCGCGAGCGCCATCTGGGACGACTACGCGGCCCTGCACCACCGCCGCGGTGAGGACGCCGGCGACCGCCACGCGGTGACCGGCCTCCACCGCGGGATCCTCGCCAACCGGCTCTCGTACGTCCTCGGCCTCACCGGCCCGAGCCTCACGGTGGACGCGGCACAGTCCTCGTCGCTCGTCGCGGTCCACCTGGCCTGCGAGAGCCTGCGCAGCGGCGAGTCCGAACTCGCCGTCGTCGGCGGGGTCAACCTGATCCTCTCCCCCGGATCCAGTGCCGACAGCGCCCGGTTCGGCGCCCTCTCCCCCGACGGACGCTGCTACACGTTCGACGCCCGCGCCAACGGCTACGTCCGCGGCGAGGGCGGCGTCGCCGTCGTCCTCAAGCCCCTCGACCGCGCGCTCGCCGACGGCGACCACGTGCACTGCGTGATCCTCGGCAGCGCCGTCAACAACGACGGTGCCTCCACCGCCCTGACCGTCCCCGACCGGACCGCGCAGGAGGCCGTGCTGCGCACGGCCCACGAGCGGGCCGGCACCCCGCCGCTCGCCGTGCAGTACGTCGAACTGCACGGCACCGGCACGCCGGTGGGCGACCCGGTCGAGGCGGCGGCCCTGGGCGCCGTGCTCGGCCGCGGCCGGACGCCGGACGACGCGCTGCACGTCGGCTCGGCGAAGACGAACGTCGGCCACCTGGAGGGCGCCGCCGGACTCGTCGGCCTGCTGAAGACGGCGCTGGCCATCTCGCGGGGCAGCATCCCGGCGAGCCTCAACTTCCGCGCGCCCAACCCGGCGATCCCCCTGGACGAGCTCGGTCTGCGGGTGCGCACCGAGCAGGGCCCGTGGCCACGGGCGGAGCTCCCGCTGGTCGCGGGCGTCAGCTCGTTCGGCATGGGCGGCACCAACTGCCACGTGGTGCTGGCCGATGCCGCGAGCGTGGCCGAGCTGCGCGGAACGGGCCCGGTGAGCACACCGGCCGGCTCCGCCACCGCTCTCGCCGCCGAACAGGGCGCGGACGGCGCCGGACCCGTCCCGTGGCCGCTGTCCGCACGCGACGCCCGGTCCCTGCGGGCCCAGGCCGCCCGGCTCCGCGACCACCTGGCCCCCGGGGCCGGCACCGCCCGCCCGGTCGACACGGCCCATGCGCTGGCCACCACGAGGACGCTCTTCGACGAGCGCGCCGTGGTGCTGGCGGACGACCCCGCCGGGCTGCTGCGCGGCGTCGAGGCGCTGGCCGCCGGCGAGGACCATCCGGCGATCGTGCGGGGGCGGGCGTCCGGCCCCGCGGGCGTCGCGTTCCTGTTCACCGGCCAGGGCAGTCAGCGCGCCGGCATGGGCCGCGAACTCCACGCCGCCCACCCCGAGTTCGCCGCCGCCTTCGACGCCGCCTGCGCCGCCCTCGACCCCCACCTCGACCACCCGCTGCGCGACATCGTCTTCGCCGACGAGGGCACCCCCGAAGCCGCGCTCCTCCACCAGACCCGCTACACCCAACCCGCCCTCTTCGCCCTCGAAACCGCCCTCCACCACCTGGTGGGACGGTTCGGCCTGACGCCGGACCACCTCGCCGGCCACTCCGTCGGCGAGATCGTCGCCGCCCACGCCGCGGGAGTCCTCTCGCTCGACGACGCCGCACTCCTGGTCGCCGCCCGCGGACGGCTCATGCAGGCAGTGCCCGCGGGCGGGGCCATGGCCGCCGTCGAGGCCACCGAGGACGAGGTGCTGCCGCTCCTCGACGCGCGCGTCTCCCTCGCCGCCGTCAACGGACCCCGCGCCGTCGTCATCGCCGGCGACGAACCCGACGTCCTGCGCGTCACCGAAGCGCTGACCGCCCAGGGCCGGCGCACCCGGCGCCTCACCACGAGCCACGCCTTCCACTCCCCCCACATGGACCCCGTCCTCGACGAGTTCCACCGCGTCGCCGCCGGACTGACCTTCCACGCACCCCGCGTCCCGGTGGTCTCGAACGTCACCGGCGAGCTCGCCACCGCCGAGGAGCTCACCTCCCCCGCGTACTGGACGCGGCACATCCGCGAGGCCGTCCGCTTCCACGACGGCATCCGCACGCTGCGCCGCAACGGCGTCGGCGTGTTCCTCGAACTCGGCCCCGACGCCGTGCTCACCGGCATGGGCCGCGAGTCCCTGGCGGGCCAGGACGAGGACGACCCCGTGCTGCTGGCCGCGCTGCGCCGCGGCCGTCCCGAACCGACGACCCTGCTGGCCGCCCTCGCGGGCGCGCACGTCCGGGGCGCCCGGGTGGACTGGGCCGGGTCACCCGCCGTCCGGGGTGGACGTCCCGTCCCCCTGCCGACCTACGCGTTCCAGCGCGAACGCCACTGGCTCGACACCCCGGCCGCGTCCCCCGCGCCCGAGACCGCCCCCGCACCGGCGACGGCCCCCGCACCGGCACCGCAGACCGGGCCGGCGGGCCCGGCCTCGGCGGGCCGCCCGGCCCGACCGGCCGCGCCCGTCGAACTGCTCGACCTCGTGCGCACCCAGACCGCCATCGTGCTCGGCCACGTCACGGGTGACACCGTGGACACCGGCCGCACCTTCAAGGACCTCGGCTTCGACTCGCTCGCCGGGGTCGAGCTGCGCGACCGCCTGCAGGCCGCCACCGGGCTGACACTGCCGACCGCGCTGATCTACAACCACCCGACCCCCGAGGCCGTCGTCGGGATGCTCCACGAGCGGCTGTCCGGCACCCGGACGGACGTCGCGGCGCCGGCCACGGCCCCCTCCCGGACCGGCGCCGACGACCCGATCGCGATCGTCGGCATGGCCTGCCGCTACCCGGGCGGCGTCGCCTCCCCCGAGGACCTCTGGCGGCTCGTCGCCTCCGGCACCGACGCCATCGGCGACTTCCCCACCAACCGCGGCTGGGACCTCTCCGCGCTGTACGACCCCGACCCGGACCACCCCGGCACGTCCTACACCCGCAAGGGCGGATTCCTCCACGACGCGGGCGAGTTCGACCCCGCACTGTTCGGGATCAGCCCGCGCGAGGCCCTCGCGATGGACCCGCAGCAGCGCCTGCTGCTGGAAACCGCGTGGGAGACGTTCGAACGCGCCGGCATCGCACCCGACGGACTGCGCGGGAGCGCGTCGGGCGTCTTCATCGGCGCGACCGCGCAGGACTACGGTGCCCGGCTGCACGAACCCGCCGACGGCCTCGACGGCTACCTGCTGACCGGCGGCACCGTGAGCGTCGCCTCCGGCCGGATCGCCTACACGTTCGGGCTGGAGGGCCCGGCGGTCACCGTCGACACCGCGTGCTCCTCCTCCCTCGTCGCCCTGCACCTCGCCGCCCAAGCCCTGCGGCAGGGCGAGTGCGACCTCGCACTCGCCGGCGGCGTCACGGTCATGCCGACGCCCGGCATGTTCCTGGAGTTCAGCCGGCAGCGCGGACTGTCCGCCGACGGCCGCTGCAAGCCGTTCGCCGCGGCGGCCGACGGCACCGGCTGGTCCGAAGGCGTCGGCCTCCTCCTCGTCGAACGCCTCTCCGACGCCCGCCGCAACGGCCACCACGTCCTCGCCCTCGTCCGCGGCTCCGCCATCAACCAGGACGGCGCCTCCAACGGCCTCACCGCCCCCAACGGCACAGCCCAGGAACGCGTCATCCGCCAGGCCCTCCACCAGGCCGCACTCACCCCCGCCGACATCGACGCCGTCGAGGCCCACGGCACCGGCACCCGCCTCGGCGACCCCATCGAAGCCCAGGCCATCCTCGCCACCTACGGACAGGACCGACCCGCCGAACACCCCCTCCTGCTCGGCTCCCTGAAATCCAACATCGGCCACACCCAGGCCGCCGCCGGCGTCGGCGGCATCATCAAAATGATCCAGGCCATGCACCACGGCCTCCTGCCCCGCACCCTCCACATCGACGAACCTACCCCCCACGTCGACTGGACCACCGGCACCGTCGAACTCCTCACCCACGAACGGGAATGGACCCCCAACGGCCACCCCCGCCGCGCCGCCGTGTCCTCCTTCGGCATCAGCGGCACCAACGCCCACGTCATCCTCGAACAGGCTCCCGCCCTGGCCGAGGCCCCGACCACCGAGCCGGTGGAACCCACGCCGACCGGGCCGACGCTGTGGCCGCTCTCCGCCCACAGCCAGAAGGCCTTGCGTGCCCAGGCCGAACGGCTCCGGTCACATGCCGCCGAGCACCCCGAGCTCGATCCGTCGTCCATCGCACGGCAGTTGGCCACCGGTCGGTCCTCCTTGGCACACCGTGCGGCGGTGGTGGCGGCCGACCGCGACGAAGCCCTCGCAGCACTCGACGCCCTCGCCAACGACCAGGACCACCCCGCCCTCCACCGCGG
>NZ_JBHVPD010000069.1:41806-57109 GCF_042887525.1 Kitasatospora sp. NPDC057936 | reverse complement strand
GGGGGGGTGCCGGGGGGTTGTGCGGTGTGGTGGTGGCGGGGCCGCGCCGGCCGGCCCCCCACCACCGTCGTTCCGGGGCCACGGGCGCCCCGGGGCCAGGACGTTCCGGGGCCACGGGCGCCCCGGGCCCCAGGTGTCCCGCGCCCAGGGCGCCCCGGCCCCAAGGCCTCCCGCGGCGGCTCAGCCCGCGGGCGGCACGTCCGCCGAGAGCATCTGCAGTCGTCGCATGGCCGCGGCGCCGAAGAGCCCCTGACCCGCGTCCCGCGCACCCGCCAGGAACGGGCGCAGCGCGCCCTCCGTCCGCGGGGCGAGCCCGTCCGCGTGCAGCCGGCGGACCACGGCGTCGAACTCCCCGTCGTACTGCACCGCCCACACGAGGTGCTCGTCCTTGACGAAGGCCGCCGAGGCGATCAAGGGGTCCCCGTCCTCGGCCGGCTTGCGCAGCACCTCGCCCTGCACCCGCTCGAAGACGGCGCCGATCTCGTCCTCGTCGGCGCCCGGCGCGATCCGCTGGGTCCACGCCGCCAGCTGCGCCGAGCGCTCCTCGCGGAACTCCTGGAACACGCAGGTCATCAGCGCGTTCTGGAAGTACTGCTGGAAGCCCTCCACGGTCTCGGTGTCGCGCGGCACCTGGAGGTACGGGCCGAGCTTGCGCTCCGCCTCCTTGACCCCCTGCTGGCCGCCCATGTGCCGGCCGATCTGCCGCAGGTCCCCCTCGAACTGAACGACGCGGGTCATGAGTTCGCCCTCGATGAAGAGCCCGGTCGAGACGTTGCGGCCGGCCGCCCGCCCCTCCTCGTCCCGGTACTCCGCCGAGTCGGCCCGGCGGAAGCTCCCCTCGGCGAAGATCTCCGCGATCTCCTCCTCGTGTCCGAGCCGAACCTTGTAACCGATCGCGATGAATGCCATGGCCGCGCCTCCGGGTTGCTGGGATGGTCCGGGCGGCATGATGCCCGCGCGCGGTCCACGCCGGATCGAGGACCGCTGGGAGGGCCCGGCGGCGGCACGCATCGGCCGGTCACGAACTCCGCCGAGCTGACTTACCGTCAAGAATCTTCAGTGATCCTCCAGTTGTCCCGGAGGTCCGATCGCCACGATGGGGCGTCGATCCACCTCGAAGGCCCACGGATGGAGAAGGCATGCCCAAGTCGGACCGCACGCTGATCGTCGCGCGGATGGACCCCGCCGACGCGCCGGAGGTCGCCCGGATCTTCGCCGAGTCGGACGCCACCGAGCTGCCGCACCTGATCGGCGCCACCCGGCGCACCCTGTTCCGCTTCCACGACCTGTACTTCCACCTCGTCGAGTCGCAGGCGGACATCACCCCCGACCTCTACAAGGCCCGCAGCCACCCGCTGTACCAGGAGATCCACGACCGGCTGGCGGAGTACATGCGGCCGTACGACCCGGCGTGGGCCGAGCCCAAGGACGCGATGGCCCAGCCGTTCTACACCTGGCAGCGCGGCTGAGATGGAAGCCCTGCGCATCCTGCTGCCGGTCGCCCTGCTGGGCAACGGGCTCGCCGCGGGCGGGCTGATGATCGCCGTGCTGGGCGGCGCCCCGCTGCTGCTGTCGCTCCCGACCGAGCGGTACGTCGTCACCCACCAGTTCATGGTCACCCGGTTCGATCCGTTCATGCCGGCCTGCATGGTGGCCGCGCTGATCTGCGACGTCGGACTCGCCCTCGTGACCGGCACCGCCCTGACCGCGGCGCTCTTCGGGCTCTGCGCGCTGCTGCTGGTGGGCGCCATGGTGGTCTCGCTCGCCAAGAACGTCCCGATCAACCGGTGGATCGCCACCGTGGACCCGCAGGCGCTGCCGGACAACTGGACGGAGATCGACCCGAGGGTCCGGTGGAGCAACTGGAACCGGGTCCGTACCGCGCTGGTCCTGGCCGCGCTCGCGGTGCTCGTCCTGAACACCGGCCTGCTCCTGCACGCCAACTGACGCACGATCGATTCGAAGAGGATCCCCATGAGCGTTGACACGGTGACCGGCGGCCCGCCCGACGCGCGGTCGCTGCCCGCCCCGGTCCGGCTGATCCTGCTCACCAACGGCCGGCGGATCAGCGAAGTCCTGCACGTGGTCGCCGAGTTGCGGATCGCCGACCTGCTGGCCGACCACCCGCGGACGGTGGCCGAGTTGGCCGGGCTCACCGACAGCCACGAGGAGTCGCTCTACCGCGTGCTGCGCTGCGCCGCCGCCTTCGGGCTGGTGACGGAGGAGGAGGACCGCCGCTTCGCGGAGAACGAGCTCACCGTCGGCCTGCGCAGCGACATCCCGTTCGGGGTGCGCGACCTGGTGCTCTACAACGGCTCCGAGTCGGTGCGCCGCCCGTACGGCGAGATCCTGCACACCGTGCGCACGGGCCGCCCGGCGTTCGAGCACGTCTTCGGGCGCCCGTTCTTCGCCGGGGACGGCGCCGCGGACACCGGCACCACGGACACCGGCGCTACCCAGGACACCGGCGCCGCCCAGGACGACGTTGCCTCCCAGGACGACGTTGCCGCCGGGGAAGGCACCGAACCCGTCGGCACCGGCGCCCTGTTCGACCGTGCGATGACGCAGATGAGCCGGTCCACCACGCACCTGTTCACCTCCCAGTACGACTTCACCCGCTTCTCGCGGATCGCCGACATCGGCGGCGGCCAGGGCTTCTTCCTGAGCGCCGTCCTGAACGCCGTGCCCGGCGCCACCGGGGTCCTCCTGGACCGGCCGCACGTCGTCAAGGACGCCGCACACCACCTGGCCGAGGCGGGGGTCGCGGAGCGCGTCTCGATTGTCCCCGGCAGCTTCTTCCACCCGCTGCCCGCCGACTGCGACGCCTACCTCCTCAAGCAGGTGCTGCACGACTGGGACGACGAGCACGCCGTGCGCATCCTGCGGGGCGTCCGCGACGCGCTCGGCGACCGCGCCGAGGGCCGGCTGCTGGTCCTCGACCACGTGGTGGCCGGTCCCAACGAGTGGGACCAGGGCAAGTTCCTGGACGTCGACATGATGCTCCGCTTCGGCGGCCGCGAGCGCACCCTCCGCGAGTGGCAGGACCTGCTGACCGCCGCGGACTTCGCCCTCGCCAACCGTCCCGCCACCGGCCGCTGGGCGGTCCTCGAAGCCCGGCCCCTCCCCCGGGCCCGGTCCGGCCGGGCGGCCTGAGCGGCCCCGGCACCCCGTACCGACGACACACCCGACACCAAGAGATGAGGCACCCGAGCGTCATGAGCATCGATCTGACCGGCAAGCGGATCCTGGTCACCGGCGGCAGCCGCGGCATCGGCCGCGGCATCGTCCTCGCGCTGGCCCGGGCCGGCGCCCGGACCGTCGCCTGCTACCGCACCGAGAGCCCGGCCGTGGAGAGCCTGCGCGGGGAGCTGGCCGCCACCGGCGGCGAGCACCACCTCGTCCAGGCCGACGTGAGCGTGCCGGAGGACGTCGAGCGGCTGGTCTCCACCGCGAAGGAGCGCTTCGGCGCGCTGGACGTCGTGGTCAACAACGCCGGCGTGATCAGCCACGTCCCCTTCCCCGAGCTGCCGCTGGAGGAGTGGCGGCGGGTGCTGGACACCAACCTCACCGCCCCGTTCCTGGTCATCCAGAAGTCGCTGCCGCTGCTGTCGCCCGGCTCCTCGGTGATCACCGTGGGCTCGCGGGCCGCGGTGATCGGCATCCCGCTGCGCGCCCACTACACCGCGTCCAAGGCCGGCCTCATCGGCCTGACCCGCTCGCTGATGAAGGAGCTCGGCCCGAAGGGCATCCGGGTCAACCTGGTCGCCCCGGGCGTCATCGAGACCGAGGAGTTCGAGACCGCGCCGCCGGAGGAGGTGGCCCGGGTCAAGTCCCGCTACCAGGGCCTGACCGGCCTCGGCCGGCTCGGCACCCCGGACGAGATCGCCGGCGCGGTGCTCTTCCTGTCCAGCGACCTCTCCGCGTACGTGACCGGCGAGACCATCCACGTGGACGGGGGGATCTGAGCCGTGGCCGAGCGATCCAAGGTCTTCCGGGTGCTGCTGCGCGCCGAGATCAAGCCCGAGCTGGAGCAGGACTTCGAGCGCACCTGGCTGGAGATCGGGTCCACCGTGACCGACCACCCCGCCAACCTCGGCCAGTGGCTGATGCGCAGCGAGGAGGAGGACGGCCTCTACTTCATCGTCAGCGACTGGGTGGACGAGCCGAGGTTCCGGGAGTTCGAGTCGAGCGACCAGCACCTGGACCACCGCAAGCGGCTGCACCCGTTCCGGTCCGGCGGCGCCATGTGGACCACCACGGTCCTGCACGCCCTGGAGAAGCGGTGACCACCGGCCGGACGCCGACCACGGGACGGGTGAGGATCATGCTCTTCTGCCAAGTCCCCTCCGGTGAGCAGGAGTCGGCGATCGAGGAGGCCTACCACCGGATCAGCGGCGACCTGGCCGGCACCGCCGGCCTGCTCGGCAACGAACTCCTCCGCTCGCTGATCGACGACGGCGCGTTCGCCGTGATGAGCGAGTGGGAGAGCGCCGAGGCCTTCAAGCGCTGGGACGAGGGGCCCGACCACAAGGGCCAGACCTCGCCACTGCGCCCGTACCAGGACGCCGCGCGCTCCCGTCCCTGGGAGATGTACACCGTCCGGGCCGCCTACTGAGGGCCCGTCACCGGGCGCCCACCGGCACCGCGGACCCTCCCCGTCCGCGGTGCCGTACGCCGTTGCGCGTCGGACACCGTTGCGCGCCGTACGCCGTTGCGCGTCGGACACCGTTGTGCACCGGACACTGTTGCGCGCCGGCCGCCCGGACACCCGCTCCCCTCCACCGCGCCGCCGTCGAAGGGAAGTGCCATGTCTCCACCGGCCGACGGGTGCCGGGCCCGGCGCATCGCCTCGGCGGCGGTCCGCACGCTCGCCCTGGCCCTGCGCATCACGGGCGGCCTCTACGGCCCGTTCGACCCGGGCGGGCACCTCTCCCCGCCGCCGGACGGCAGCGCGCGGCGGCCGCCGGACAACGGCCGGCTCAGCCGGGCCGAAAAACGGTTGTGGGAAGAGCTCGTGGAACGGCTCCGCTGACCGCGCACGGACACCCGCGGGCAAAACCGCGGGCGAACCCGCGAGTAGGAATTCCGGCGGCCCGCGGCCGTGGAAAACGAATCCGGAAAAATCCGCCGAACATTTGGATTCGGCCAGCACAGCACTGGACATGCACGAGCAGGCGGTGGAATTGTCTGCTGCCGAGCCCAGCGGCCGCCGAAGGAGCACCGATGTCCGACCTCGCAGAGCCTCGAATCATCGCCTGGGCCGGAGCCGACGAACGGGCGGAGGAAACGGCGCGGACCGAACTCGCCGACCGGCTGGCAGCCGCCGCCCCGGACGGCCCGGACGCCCCCGACCGCCCCGACACCCCCGACGGCCCGGGCAGGATCGACGGGATCGCCGACGACGCGGCCCGGCGCCTCGCCGACATCCCGCCCGCCCACCGGGCGGTGCGCGGAGCACTCGTGGCCTCCTCCGTCCGGGAGGCCGCCGAGCTCCTGCGGACGGACCGCGCGCTGCGCCGGGACACCCGCCGGCAGCCGCCCCGGCCGGTCGGCCTGCTCTTCCCCGGCCACGGCTCGCAGCACCCCCGGATGGGTGCCGGGCTCTACGGCCACGACGCCGCGTTCAGCGCCGCGATGGACGACTTCTTCGCCACCGTCGGCCCCACCGGCCCGATGCTGCGCGAGGCCTGGCTGGCCGAGGACCCCGAACGCCGGATCGACGAGGGGGAGCTCGGCCAGCCGCTGCTGTACGCGGTGGGGCACGCGCTCGCCCGGATGCTGGCCGGCTGGGGCCTGCGGCCCGCGGCCGTGCTCGGCCACAGCGTGGGCGAGCTGGTGGCCGCGACCGTCGCCGGGGTGCTCCGGCCGCGCGACGGCGCCCGGCTGATGGCCGCCCGCTCCCACACGTACGCGCCGGTGGTCCCCGGCGGGCTGGTCACGGTCGCCGCCTCGGCGCGCGAGCTCGCCCCGTTCGCCGTGGGCGACGTGAGCGTCGCGGTCGTCAACGGCCCCCGCCAGACCGCCCTCGGCGCCCCGGCGGCGGCACTGGCGGCACTGGAGCACGACCTGCGGCTGGCCGGCTTCGTGGCCCGCCGGACGAGGATCCGCCAGCCCTTCCACACCCCGCACGCCGTGCCCGCCGCCGAGCTGTTCGAACCGGCCTTCGCCGCGGTCGCCCTGCGGCCGCCCGAGCTGCCGGTGTACTCCTCCGCGACCGCCGCCCCGGTCCGCCCCCACGAGGCGCTCCGTCCGCGCTTCTGGGCCCGGCAGATGTCGGATCCGGTGCTCTTCGGCCCGGCCCTGGACCGCCTGCTCGCCGACCACCGCCTGCTGCTGGTCGAGGCCGGCCCCGGCCAGGCCCTGACCGCGCTCGCGCTGCGCCACCCCGCCGTGACCGCCGGCCGCAGCGCGGCCGTCGGCCTGCTTCCCGCCCGCCCCGGCGGCGACGGCTCCGGGAACGGGCGGGCCGACCGCGAGGCCGCCCTCCGGGCCGCGGCCCGGATCTGGGTGGAAGGCCACCAGCTGGACCGGACCGCGCTGAACTGAAACGCGTCCTGGTCCCGGCTCCGAGGGGATTCCCCCGAATTCCCCCGGAGTCCCCGGATTTCCCGGGAAAACCAAAACCCTCACCACATGAAAACAGGGGGAGCAATGGATTATTCGGTACTCGGGACCCTCGCCGCCCGGGACGGTGAAATCGACCGGACGCCCAGTGCCCCGAAACTCCGAAGGGTGTTGGCCACCCTGCTGCTGAGAGCCAACAAGCTGGTGCTGGCCGAAACGCTGGCCGAGGAACTCTGGCAGGACAATCCGCCGACCAGTGCGACCGCCACCCTGCAGACCTACATCTACCAGCTCCGCAAGTCGTTCGGGAGCGACGGCCGCGACCGCGAGAGCATCATCCGGACGCGGACCGAGCCCTCCGGCTACGTCCTGTCCGCCGATCCCGACCACCTCGACCTGGTGCGCTTCCAGGCCCTGGTGCGCGAGGGCCGGCACGCGCTGGAGACGAACCGGCCGGAGCGGGCGTCCGAGGTGCTCCACCAGGCGCTCGACCTGTGGCAGGGGCCGGTCTTCGGCGGCGTCGTGTGCGGGCCGGTCCTGCAGTGCCACGCGACCTTCCTGGAGGAGGAACGGATGAACGCCCTGGAGATGCGGATAGACGCGGACCTGCGGCTCGGCCTGCACCGCGAGCTGGTCTCCGAGCTCAAGACGCTCGTGGTGGCCCACCCGCTGCACGAGTGGTTCCACAGCCGCCTCATGATGGCGCTCCACTCCTCGTCCCGGCAGGGCGAGGCGCTCGACGTGTACCAGTCCTACCGCCGGCGGCTGCGCGACGAGCTGGGCCTCGAACCCGGCCTGGCGATGCAGCGCGCCCAGCAGGACATTCTCAACAGCACTTTGCAGCCGACCTTCTGACGTAACGTCATTCCGATGCGCTGATCGGCCGACGGCGGTCGGCGACCGGCCAGGGCACTCCGCCGGAGCCCCGGCCGGCCGGTTCCCGTCCACGGGTCGGTCCGGGCCGCTACGGCCTCCGCCCCACGGCGAGCGCAGCGTCACGGCCCGCGACGGAGGCAGCGTCACGGCCCGCGACGTGCTCGCGGATCACCCGCACGATCGAGGCCAGGTCGGTGCCGGGCCCGAACACATCGCCCACCCCCTGGGCCCGCAGCTCGTCGGCGTCCTCGGCCGGGACGATCCCGCCCAGGAGCACCAGCACGTCCTCCAGGCCCAGCGCGGACAGCCCCTCCAGCACCGGTGGCACCAGCGCGAGGTGGTTCCCGGAGAGGCTGGACAGCCCGAGCACGTCGGCGTCCTCGGCCAGCACGGCCTGCACGATCTGCTCCGGCAGCTGGTTGCCGAGGTACACCACTTCCATCCCGTGCTGCACCAGGTGGCGGCTGACCACCATGACGCCGCGGTAGTGCGAGTCGAGGCCGGGTTTGGCCATCACCACGCGGATGCGCTCCATCCGTGCTTCCTCCTCTTGGGTCGAGCCGACGTCCGGTCAGATGAGCGGCTGGTGCCAGCCGCCGTGCAGGCTGCGGAAGACGTCGCAGCACTCGCCGAGCGTCGCCCCGGCCCGTGCCGCGTCGAGCAGTCCCGGCATGGTGTTGCGGCCCGCGACGGCCGCCGCGCGCACCCGCTCCAGCGCCGTGCGCACCCGCCCGGCGTCCCGGGCCGCCCGCACGCGGGCCAGGCGGCGGCGCTGCGCCTCGATGGTGGCCGGCACCCGGAACGGTTCGATCCGCAGCGGCTCGTCCTCGTCCCGGAAGCGGTTGACGCCGACGACGGTCCGGCTGCCGTCGTCGAGCTCCAGCTGCCGGTCGTACGCGCGGCCGGTCAGCTGCTTGTGCACCCAGCCCTGGTCGACGGCCGCGACCAGGCCGCCCATCGCGTCGATCCGGTCCAGGAGGACGCCGACCCGGCGCTCGATCTCGTCGGTCAGGTGCTCGACGTAGTAGCTGCCCGCCAGCGGATCGGCGGTCCGGTCGACGCCCGTCTCGTGGCGCAGGATCAGCTGCGTGTGCAGCGCGGTGAGCGCCGCCTGTTCCGAGGGGATGGACAGCGCCTCGTCGTAGGCGCTGACGTGCAGCGACTGCGCGCCGCCCAGCACCGCCGCGAGGGCCTGGTACGCGGCCCGGGTGATGTTGTTGAGCGGCTGACGCGCCGTCAGTGCGGAGCCGGCGGTCTGGACGTGGTAGCGGAGCATCAGGCTGCGGGGGTCCGCCGCCTTCAGCCGCTCCTCGAAGACCCTGGCGTAGACCCGGCGGGCGGCACGGTACTTGGCGACCTCCTCGAAGAAGTCGCTGTCCGCGCTGAAGAAGGCGGTGAGCCGGCCGGCGAAGGAGTCCACGGGGTGGCCCCGGCGGACCATCTCCTCGGCCGTCGCGACGGCGTGGGCCACGACCAGCGCGACCTCGTGCACCGCGTCGGCGCCCGCCTCGCGGTAGTTGTAGCCGGTGTAGCTGATCGCGTTCCAGCGCGGCACCTGCTGGAGGCAGAACTCCACGACGTCCGTCGACAGTCGGAAGGAGAACGCGGGCTCGAGCACGCTCGGCGCGGTGAGCACCACCGTCTCCATCATGAAGTCGTTCTGCAGCGTGCCGCGCAGGTCAGCGAAGGCGTACCCGCGCCGCTCGGCGGCGGCCAGGTAGAAGGCGAGCACCGCCCCGGCCGCGACCGGGTGGGAGAGCACCAGCGAGACGCTCACCCGGTCGAGCGGGATCCCGTCGTACAGGGCGAGCATGTCCTCGACGCCGTCGATCGCGACCCCGCCCTGGCCGGCGTCCGCGCGGGCGATCGGCTCGTCGCTGTCGTAGCCGCGGTTGGTCGGGAAGTCGAAGACGGTGTTGACCGCGGTGGCCCCGGAGTCCAGCAGCATGCGCAGCCGCCGGTTGGTGTGGTCCGCGGTGCTGTACCCGGCCAACTGGCGTACCGCCCATGGCCGTTCACGGTACATCCCGGCCCGGGTGCCACGGGTGAACGGAGCCCGGCCCGGCAGCTCGGCGGCGCGCTCGCCGGGCAGGTCCCCGGGGCCGTAGCAGGGCTTGACCGGCAGCCCGGACTCGGTGAAGACCGGTTCGGCGACGTCGGGTCCGGCGACGTCGAATCCGGTGGAAGCGGGCTCGGTGGAAGCGGGCTCGGTGGAAGCGGGCTCGGTGGAAGCGGGCTCGGTGGAAGCGGGTCCGGTGGAAGCGGGTTCCGTCACGGCAGTCTCACCACCTGCGCGGCGAAGGTGAGTCCGGCCCCGAAGCCGATCAGCAGCGCGAGCGAGCCGGACTCGACCCGGCCGGTGGTGAGCAGCCGCTCGATCGCCAGCGGGATGGAGGCCGAGCTGGTGTTGCCGGCCGTCTCGATGTCGTCGGCCACCACCACGTGGCCGGGCAGCCCGAGTTCGCCGACCAGCACGTCGGTGATCCGCATGTTCGCCTGGTGCGGGACGAAGGCGGCCAGGTCCGCGAAGGTGATCCCGGCCTCGGCCACCGCCCTGCGGGCGACGGCCACCATCTCGTCCACCACCCAGCGGAAGACCCGGCGGCCGTCCATCCGCATGACCGGCACCGGCGCGGCCGGGTCGCGCAGGCGGTCGCCCCAGGAGCCGCTCATCACGACGGCGTCCAGCTGCCGCCCGTCGGCGCCCCAGACCACCGGGCCGACGCCCGGTTCGGCGGACGGGCCGAGCACGACCGCGCCGGCCCCGTCGGCCAGCAGGAAGGCGATCTGCCGGTCCGCCGGGTCGACCAGGTCGGTCAGCCGCTCCACGCCGACCACCAGGGCGTGGTCGGCGGTGCCGGTCCTGATCATCGCCGCGGCGGTCTCGATCGCGTAGCAGAAGCCGGCGCAGGCCGCGTTGAGGTCGAAGGCGGCCGCGCCGACCGCGCCGGCCCGGGTCGCGACGTCCACCGCGAGCGGCGGCAGCGAGACCAGGTTGGTGGTGCTCGCCGCGATGACCAGGCCGATGTCGCGCGGGTCCACGCCGGCCGCGGCGATCGCCTTCGCGGCCGCCGCCGCGCCCATCACCGCGAGCGTCTCCTCCGGTTCGGCGAAGCGGCGCAGCCGGATGCCGGAGCGCGACTCGATCCACTCCTCGGTCGAGTCGATCGCCTCGCACACCTCCCGGTTGTCCACCACCCGGCGCGGCCGGTAGTCGCCGACCCCGATGATCCGGCCGTACCTCGGCCCGGCCCGGCCTCCCGCCCTCAACACACCACTCAGCTCCTCTCGGCACAGCCATCCGTGGAGGGATCGTCGCCGGTGGCCCTCCACGGTGCATCGAGCACGTCTGAAGCGGCCGGGGCCGTTCAGGGTCCTTCTAGGACGGTCCGAGCGCACCTTGCCAAGGTGAGCGGCAAGAGCCCGCGAGCCGCGAGGAGGCACGAACGTGAACGACCTGGTCAACCACGGTCTGGGGCTGGTGGCCCTGCTGGGCAGCGGCATCGTCTCCGGGGTCTTCTTCGCCGTGGCCATCAGTGTCATCCCCACGGCCATGGCGCTCTCCGTCGACCGGTACGTGGAGATCCACAAGCTGCTGGGGCGCCACTACGACCCCACCATGCCGATCATCGTGATCTCCGCGGGGCTGGCCGACTTCGCGCTCGGCGGCACGGCCGACCGGGCCTGGATCCGGGTGCTCACCGTGCTCGCCGGCGTCGCGCTGGCCGGCGTGGCGGTGGTCTCCCGGGCCTGCAACGTGCCGATCAACCGCCAGGTCAAGCTGGTCGAGTCGGGTGCCGTGCCGGAGGGCTGGCGAGATCCGCGGCCGCTGTGGCGGGACTGGCACCACCTGCGGACGGCGCTGGCCATGGTCGCCTTCGTGGGCAACGCGGTCGCGGTCACCTGGGGGGCCTGAACCGATGGAATCCCGCTACCGCCGCTCCCTCGCGCTCGGCCGCTACCGGCCCGCCGTCCCGCTGGACCTGCCCGACCGCACCTGGCCCTCGCGCCGGATCACCCGGGCGCCGCGCTGGCTCTCCACCGATCTGCGCGACGGCAACCAGGCGCTGATCGACCCGATGTCACCGGCCCGCAAGCGCCGGATGTTCGACCTGCTGGTCGCGCTGGGCTACCGGGAGATCGAGGTCGGCTTCCCGGCCTCCGGGCAGGCCGACTTCGACTTCGTCCGCTCGATCATCGAGCAGGACGCCATCCCCGACCACGTGACCGTCTCGGTGCTCACCCAGGCGCGGGACGACCTCATCGGGCGGACCGTCGAGTCGCTGGCCGGCGCCCGGCGCGCGACCGTGCACCTCTACAACGCGACCGCGCCGCTCTTCCGCCGGGTGGTCTTCGGCGTCGACCGCGACCAGTGCCGGGCGATCGCCGAGCAGGGCACCCGTCTGGTCCTCGACCACGCCGGAAAGCTGCTCGGCGACGCGACCGAACTCGGCTACGAGTACAGCCCGGAGATCTTCACCGACACCGAGCCGGAGTTCGCACTGGAGGTCTGCGAGGCGGTGGCGGACGTCTGGCAGCCCGACGAGGGCCGCGAGCTGATCCTCAACCTCCCGGCGACGGTGGAGCGTTCGACGCCCAACGACTACGCCGACCGGATCGAGTGGATGTCCCGGAACCTGACGAGGCGTCAGCACATCTGCCTGTCCGTCCACCCGCACAACGACCGCGGCACCGCCGTCGCCGCCGCCGAGCTCGCCGTCATGGCCGGCGCCGACCGCGTCGAGGGCTGCCTGTTCGGCCAGGGCGAGCGCACCGGCAACGTCGACCTCGTCACCCTGGCCATGAACCTCTACACCCAGGGCGTCGACCCCGGCGTCGACCTCTCCGACATCGACGCGGTCCGCCGCACCGCCGAGCACTGCACCCGGCTGGAGGTGCACCCGCGCCACCCGTACGCCGGCGACCTCGTCTACACCTCCTTCTCCGGCTCCCACCAGGACGCCATCAAGAAGGGTTTCGAGGCGATGGCCGCCGAGGCCGAGGCGCTCGGCCGGCCGGTGGACGAGGTCCCGTGGGCCGTGCCCTACCTGCCCGTCGACCCCCGGGACGTCGGGCGCGGCTACGACGCCGTGATCCGCGTCAACTCCCAGTCCGGCAAGGGCGGGGTCGCCTACGTGCTGCGGACCGGGCACGGGCTCGACCTGCCGCGCCGCCTGCAGATCGAGTTCGCCAAGGCCGTCCAGGCCCGCACCGACGACCTCGGCGGCGAGGTCGCGCCCGAGGAGATCTGGCGGCTCTTCCGCGCCGAGTACCTCACCGAGCGCGCACCGCTGGCCCTGCTCAGCCACGACACCGCCACCGGCGACGACGGCCGCGACACGCTCACCGCGGCCGTCCGCCTCGACGGCGCGATCCACCGGCTGCACGGCACCGGCAACGGGCCGATCGACGCCTTCGCCGACGCGCTCGCCGGGATCGGCGTGGACCTCCACGTGCTCGACTTCCGCGAACACGCGCTCGCCGCCGGCAGCAACGCCCGCGCCGTCGCGTACGTGGAGTGCGCCCTGCACGGCCGGACGGTGTGGGGCGTGGGCATCGCCACCGGGATCGTCCGCGCCTCGCTCGCCGCCGCCGTCAGCGCCGTCAACCGCGCCGGCGCCGCCACCCCCGCCGCCACCACCCCCGGCCAGGAGGCCTGACGTGCTCACCAGCCGCTTCCCCGCCCACGACCCCGATCCGGTGCAGCTCCTCGACCCGGCCGGCCGCCGGGTCGCCCACCCCGACCACGAGCTCGACCTCACCCCCGAGGAGTACCGGGCGCTCTACCGCGACATGCTGCTGGTGCGCCGGATCGACACCGAGGCCACCGTCCTCCAGCGCCAGGGCGAACTCGGCCTGTGGGCCTCGCTCCTCGGCCAGGAGGCCGCCCAGATCGGCGCCGGACGGGCGCTGCGCCCGCAGGACTTCGTATTCTCCAGCTACCGCGAGCACGGCGTCGCCTGGTG
This sequence comes from Kitasatospora sp. NPDC057936, assembly GCF_042887525.1. Classification (NCBI taxonomy): domain Bacteria; kingdom Bacillati; phylum Actinomycetota; class Actinomycetes; order Kitasatosporales; family Streptomycetaceae; genus Kitasatospora; species Kitasatospora sp. NPDC057936. The sequence goes on along the minus strand of NZ_JBHVPD010000069.1, from coordinate 43,703 downwards.
CCGGGGCATCCCCCCGATCGACCTCCTCGGGTTCTGGCGCGGCACCGCCCACGGCAGTTGGGACCCGTACCGGGCCGGCATGGCCAACTACCAGGTGGTGGTGGGCGGCCACGCCCTGCACGGCGTCGGCTACGGCATGGGCCTGCGGCTCGACGGCGCCGACGGCGCGGTGCTGGTCTGCTTCGGCGACGGCGCGACCAGCCAGGGCGACGTCCACGAGGCCTTCACCTACGCGGCCGTGTTCGACGCCCCGGTGGTCTTCTACTGCCAGAACAACCACTGGGCGATCTCCGAGCCGCTCTCCCGGCAGACCCGCGTCCCGCTGTACCGGCGCGCCCACGGCTACGGCTTCCCCGGCGTCCGGGTGGACGGCAACGACGTGCTCGCCACGCTCGCGGTGACCGACGCGGCCCTGGAGCACGCCAGGTCCGGCTCGGGACCGGTGCTGATCGAGGCCGTCACCTACCGGATGGCCCCGCACACCACCTCCGACGACGCCACCCGCTACCGCTCCCCCGACGAGGTCGCCGAGTGGGCCGCACGGGATCCGATCACCCGCCTGCGGGCCTACCTGGAGCACGAGCGGTTCGCCGACCCCGCGTTCTTCACCGCCCTCGACGAGGAGGCCGACCGGCTGGCCGTCCGGCTGCGCACCGAGTGCCGCGCCCTGCCCGACCCCGGGCCGACGGCCGTGTTCGACCACGTCTACGCCGGACCGCACCCGCTGATCGACGCCGGGCGCGCCCGCCTCACCGAGTTCCTCGACCAGTTCACGGACGGACCGGAAGGGACGCGCACATGGAGCTGACCCTCGCCAAGGCCCTCAACGCCGGCCTCCGCAAGGCCATGGAGGCCGACCGCAGGGTGGTCCTGCTCGGCGAGGACGTCGGCCGCCTCGGCGGCGTCTTCCGGATCACCGACGGGCTGCACAAGGACTTCGGCGGCGACCGCGTGATCGACACCCCGCTCGCCGAGTCGGGGATCGTCGGCACCGCCATCGGCCTCGCCTTCCGCGGCTACCGGCCGGTCTGCGAGATCCAGTTCGACGGCTTCGTCTACCCCGCGTACGACCAGATCGTGGCCCAGCTCGCCAAGCTCCGCGCCCGCACCGGCGGCCGGGTGGCCATGCCGGTCGTCGTGCGGATCCCGTTCGGCGGCGGGATCGGCGCGGTGGAGCACCACAGCGAGTCGCCGGAGGCGTACTTCGCCCACACCGCGGGGCTGCGGGTGGTCACCTGCGCCCGGCCCGCCGACGCGTACTGGATGATCCAGCAGGCGGTGGCCTGCGACGACCCGGTGATCTTCTTCGAGCCCAAGCGCCGCTACTGGGACAAGGGCGAGGTCGACCCGGCGGCCGGCGCGCCGCTGCCGCTCCACTCGGCCGAGGTGGTCCGCCCGGGCACCGACCTCACCCTCGTGGGGTACGGGCCGACGGTCCGGCTCTGCCTGGAGGCCGCCGGGGCCGCCGCCGCGGAGGGCCGCAGCCTGGAGGTGGTCGACCTGCGCTCGCTCTCGCCGCTGGACGTGCCCACCGTCCGGGACTCGGTCGTGCGGACCGGGCGGCTGGTCACCGTCCACGAGGCGCCCGGCCAGCTGGGCGTGGCCGCCGAGCTCGCCTGCCGGATCACCGAGGCGTGCTTCTACTCCCTCCAGGCGCCCGCGCTGCGGGTGACCGGCTTCGACACCCCGTACCCGCCGTCCCGCCTGGAGGACGTCTACCTGCCGGACCTGGAGCGGGTGATGGACTGCGTAGAGCAGTCGCTGTCGCACTGAACGGGCGCGCGGGCGCCGAGGTGCGGCGGGGGGGCCCCGCCCCCGGGGCCCCGCGGGGGGGGGGGGCGGGACCATGGCCCCCACCCCCCCCCGGAGGTAGGGGGGAGCAACGCCCCCCCCCCGC
>NZ_JBHVPD010000069.1:0-41796 GCF_042887525.1 Kitasatospora sp. NPDC057936 | reverse complement strand
CCGCCGCCCCGGGGGGGGGTTTTGCCCTGCTTAGCGCCGTCCCTGCCCCCCTCCCCGGGGGGGGGGGCGCCGCGGCCCCCCCCCACCCGCCCCCCGCCCCCACCTCGGTGTGGGCTCACGTCAGATCTGCGCCCAGACCCGGGCGTTGAGGTCGCGGTACTGCTCCCGCCAGCCGGGCAGCGCCCCGGCCATCTGCTCCGCGAACGCCGGCGGCAGCGCGGCGATCAGCGCGTCCACCACCACCGGGTCCACGTCCTCCTCGGTCCAGGTCGAGACGAGCCACCGCGGCGGCTCACCCGCCCCGGGGCCGCCCTGGCCGGCCCGGCCCGGGCCACCACCGGGGCCGCCCTGGCCCGGACCGGCGCCAGGACCGGCGCCAGGACCGCCCTTGCCCTGGCCGCCGGCCAGTTCCTCGGGGCGGATCCGGTCCACCAGCACCGGCACGATGTGCTTCTCCTCCCGGTCCAGATGCCGGCCCAGCAGCCCGGCGAGCCGCTCGGTGGCGGCCCGCGCCGTGGCGACGGCCTCGGGCGTCGTCAGGTCGGCCATCAGCCGGCCGATCTCCTTGAGCCGCGCGTCCAGTTCCTCGTGCTCCTGCTCGATGCCGTCGAGCGGCTCGGCCAGCTCCGGGGCGCGCGAGAGGGCGAGCGGGAAGAGGCTGGCGTCCTCGTTCTCGCTGTGGTCGGCCAGCACCCACTCGAACAGCCGCCAGCGGTCGTCCAGCAGGGCCGCCTGCGCGGTGTCCCGCGGGTCGAGCGCGGCGAGCGCCCGCGGGAGGCGTTCGGCGTCCCGCCGCAGGGCGTGGTGGACCAGCAGGAAGGACGTGGCGGCGGTGATCCGGCCCTGGTCGTCGAGCTGGAATTCGGTACTCATACCGGTGAACTCCCTTATCGGGTACCGCAGATGGGGACGAGCGAGGGCGACACTAGCGGAGCGCGCCCGGCCTCCGCGGCAACCCGCGGCGACCGGGCGCGCCCGGTGGTGCGCTTCGGTGCAGAGGCACTGCGGTGTCAGAGGGTGGTGAGGTAGCGGTCGACCTCCCACCCGCCGACCGCCCGGTGGTACTCGGCGAACTCCTCGTGCTTCGACCGCGCGTAGAAGTCCACGAATTCCCCCTCCCCCGCCTTGCCGAAGGCCGCGCGCAGCACCGCGTCCCGGCGGACGGCCTCGGCCGCCTCGGCGAGCGTGGCGGGCAGCGGCGCACCGCTCGACGGCTGCGCCGCGGCCGCCTCCAGGTCGGCCTCGTTCGGCGGGCCCGGGTCCGCCGACCGGTCGACGCCGTCCAGGCCGGCCGCCAGCAGCGCGGCCGTCGCCAGGTAGGGGTTCGCCGAGGAGTCGACGCAGCGCGCCTCGACCCGGCCCGGCGCCGGCACCCGCAGCAGCTGGGTGCGGTTGTTGCCGCCGTACGTGGCGTAGGTCGGCGCCCAGCTGGAGCCGGAAGCCGTGTCACCCCTGGCCCCGAGCCGCTTGTAGGAGTTGACGGTCGGGCAGGTGAAGCCGACCACCCCCGGGGCGTGCGCCAGGACGCCGCCGATGAACGCGTAGCCGAGCGCCGAGACGCCCAGGCCGCGGGCGTCGCCCTCGTCCAGGAACAGCTCCTCGCCGCCGGTGCCCCACAGGCTCAGGTGCAGGTGCAGGCCGCTGCCGGTCAGGTGACCGAAGGGCTTCGGCATGAAGCTGGCGATCAGCCCGGCGTCCCGCGCCAGCATCTGCACCAGGTACCGGAAGAGCACCACGCGGTCGGCGGTGACCAGGGCGTCGGCGTAGTCGAAGTTGTGCTCGAACTGGCCGTGGGCGTCCTCGTGGTCGTTGGAGTAGTTGCCCCAGCCGAGGCGGCCCAGGGCGCGGCTCACCTCCGCCACGTGGTCCAGCGAGCGGCCCAGGCCGCGGGCGTCGTAGCAGGGCCGGGGGCCGGTGTCCTCCGGGTCGGCGACCGCGATGCCGCCGTCGGCCGTGCGCCGCAGCAGGAAGTACTCCGGTTCGGCGCCGACCTTGAGCACCATCCCCCGCCCGGCGAGCTCGGCGAGCGCCCGGCGCAGGATCACCCGGGGGGCGTAGGGCCAGGGCGCGCCGTTGACGTGCGGGTCGCACTGGACGACCGCGAGCCCGGTCCGCCACGGCAGCACGCTGTAACTGGTGACGTCCGGAACGGCGACCACGTCCGGGTCGGCCGGCGACTGCCCGATCGACCCGACCGCGTGGCCCGCGAACCCGACCCCGTCGGCGAGCAGCCGGGGCACCGCCGCGGCCGGCACCAGCTTGCAGCACGGCCGGCCGTCCACGTTGACGAACATGGCGAGCACGAACTCGATGCCGTCCCGTTCGACGGCCCGTACGAACTCCTCCGCGGAGCGCGGCGGCCGCGCCTGGGCGTGCGTCGGAGCTTCTACACGAGTGGACACGAGATCACCCCTCCGTCAGACGTCCAGCGTGACGCGGTACTCGGCGAGCCACGTGTTGAGGCTGAGCACCATCTCCACGTCCAGCCGGCAGATCCACGCCCACACGCCCGGCTGGTCGGACACCCGCGCCGGGTTCTCGGCGACCGCCAGCGCGGCGGGGACGTCGATCAGCGGCAGCACCGGCGCGGCCGGATCGGCGAGCACCTCGCGCAGCTGGCGGCAGAGCTCGCCGAGGTAGGCGCCGTCCTGGGTGACCGGGTAGGGGCTCTTCTGCCGGTCCAGGACCTTGCGCGGCAGCAGGTCCCCGGCGGCGGCGCGCAGCAGGCTCTTCTCCCGGCCGTCGTGGTTCTTCATCGCCCAGGGGGTGTTGAAGACGTACTGGACGAACTCGTGGTCGCAGTACGGCACCCGCATCTCCAGGGCCGGCCCCATGCCGAGCCGGTCGCTGCGGTCCAGCAGCACCCCGAGCCAGCGGGTCAGGTGCAGGTGGATGACCTCGCGCATCCGGCGCTCGTGCTTCGACTCGCCGGCCAGCACCGGCACTTCGGCGAGCGCCTCGCGGTAGCGCTGGGCGACGTAACCGCGCAGGTCCAGCTTCTGCAGCAGGCCCTTGTCGAGCAGGCCGAGCCCGAGGCCGGGGTGGGCGGCGTCGTAGACGTGCATGATGCCCATCCACGGGAAGGTGTCGCTGTAGACGACGTCCTCGTTGTGGACCCACGGGAATCCGCCGAACACCTCGTCGGCGGTCTCCCCGGACAGCACCATCGTGGCCCGCTCGCGCACCGCCTTGGAGAGCAGGTACGCCGAGGCGTCCATGTCGCCGAACATCGACGGCATGTCCTGCGCCACGACGCACGCCCGCCGCACGTCCGGGTCGGCGAGCTCCTTGGTGGTCAGCGTGATCTGCTGGTGCACCGTCCCGGCGTACTTGGCCATCGCGTGCGCGAACGGCGCGTCCGAGGTGCCGCGCATCTCGTCGGACCGGAAGCCCTCCGCGCTGGTGAGCAGGAGGGAGAAGCTCTGCAGCGGCGGTTCGCCGTTCTCCTTGGCCCAGCGGGCGGCGAGCGCGGTCAGCACGCTGGAGTCGAGGCCGCCGGAGAGCAGCATGCCGCGCGGCACGTCCGCGACCAGCTGCCGGGCCACCACCTCCTCCAGCTGCTCCCGCACCCGGGTGACCGTGGTCGGCAGGTCGTCGGTGTGCGGGCGGGCCTCCAGGGCCCAGTACGTGCTCTGCGCCGAGCCCTTGCGGCTGAAGCGCAGCACGCTGCCGGGCAGGACCTCCTGGACGCCGGCGTAGATCGACACGCCGGGGGACTTCGTCTGCGCCAGCAGTTCGGCCAGCCCGCCGGCGTCTACCCGGGCGTCCACGGCCGGGTGGACGAGCAGCGCCTTGGCCTCGGAGCCGAAGACGATGCCGTTCGGCAGCCGCTTGTACAGCAGGGGCTTGATGCCCATCTGGTCGCGGATCAGGAAGAGTTCCTCCCGGCCGCTGTCCCAGATGCCGAACGCGAACATCCCGTTGAAGTGCGTGCCGCAGTCCGGGCCCCACTCCAGGTAGCCGCGGAGCACCACCTCGGTGTCGCACCGGGTCGTGAACCGGTGCCCCTTGGCTTCCAGTTCCGCGCGCAGCTCGCGGAAGTTGTAGATCTCGCCGTTGTACGTCACGGCGACGACGGCCCGGCCGTTCTCCTCGGCGGCCATCGGCTGCCCGCCGCCCGGGATGTCGATGACGGCGTTGCGGGTGTGCCCGAAGCCCGCGTGCGGCGCGAACCACACCCCGTCACCGTCGGGCCCGCGGCAGGCCAGGCTGTCCGTCATCGCCCGCACCACCGTGCGCAGCGTGTCCGCGTCCTGCTCGAAGTCGACCCATCCGGCGATCCCGCACATCCGCTCGCTCCTTCCGGCGACGCCTCCCGGCCGTCCGGCCGGTCTCCGTCTCGCCACCACGACGGGCATGGTGGCCGAGCGCGGTCGAGGCGTTCTGAAGACGCATGCCGGGCGCGGTCCGGCTTCGCGCGGACACCCCGGAGGGCCGCCCCGGGCGCCGTACGGCCCGACGGGCCGCGGGCGCTCACGCCGACCCCGCGTCAGCAACGCATCAGGGCGGCGCCAGCAAGCCGTCAAACCCGGATCGCGGGCCGCCGCGCCGGTGCAGGCTGTCGGGTACCTGCAGGTCCGCAGGTCGTTCCGGAGGTGATCCGCATGTCCGTCATCGCTGCGTTCCACTCCGCGGTCCCCGCCGTCGGCCGACGGGGGCGCGGGCTGCGCGCCACGCTCGCCGCGGCGGTCGAGCGCCTGGCCGCGAGCCCGCTCGACAGCACCGTCCTCCAGGCCATGGGCAAGGAGTCCGCGTCGGCGCGGCGGGCCGGATTGCGCGCCCAGTGGCACCCCGTCACCACCGACGAGGGGACGACCCGTCTCGAAGCCACCTGGCGCACCGCGCGCTGACCGGGGCCGCCGGTACCCCGATCACGGGGAATCCGGCCACGGGGAATCCGGTCGCCAACTGTTCACGAGCCGGTCAGGAAACTTGTAGAGACAAGTGTGCCGAGCCACCGGGATCGTATGGACGCCCGGCCGCGCCGCCGGGACCTCGAACCCCACACGGAGACATCCGCATGATTCCTGTGTCCGGCTCACGACCGTCCCGCCTCCCCGCCGCCCTCACGGCAGCGGCCCTCGCCCTCGCCCTCGCCGTCCCGGCCGCGCTCGCCACCCCGAGCGCGAGCGCGGCCACCACGACGGCCACCACGAGCGCCACCACCAGCGCCAACCTGCTGCTCAACGGCAACGCCGAGACCGGCCAGTGCAGCCCCGGCGGCTGGGAGGAGACCACCCTCCCCGGCTGGCGGATCACCGCCGGCGACCCGGTCATCGACTGCTACGGCATGCCGTCCGGCGCCACCGCCGGCTCCCCCGGCTCGCCGACCCGCGGCACGTCCTACTTCCAGGGCGGCTCCCGCGGCAGCTCCCAGATGACGCAGACGGTCGACGTGTCCCCGGCCGCCACCGCCGTCGACGGCGGTTCGGTGTCCGCCACGCTCAGCGGCTGGCTCGGCGGCGTCGGCTCGTACGACGACAACGCCAAGGCCACCGCGACCTACCTGAACGCCGCCGGCGCCTCCCTCGGCAGCTCGGCGATCGGCCCGGTGCTGGCCGCCGACCGCGGCAGCGCCACCGGCATGGTCCGGCGCAGCACCACCGGCGCCCTCCCCGCCGGCACCCGTTCGATCAAGGTCACCATCGACTTCTCGATGACGGGCACCCAGAACGACGGCATGGCCGACGACCTGTCGCTGACCCTCGACACCGCCGTCACCCCCGGCACGCTGAGCGTCCCCGCCTCGGCCGTGCCCGGCTACGACCACGTGTTCCTGATCATGATGGAGAACACGAACTACTCGGCCGCGTCCAACACCGCCACCGGCAGCCCGGGCATCGTCGGCAACACCACCGACGCGCCGTACATCAACAACACGCTGATCCCCATGGGCTCGCTGCTCACCGACTACCACGCGGGCACCCACAACTCGGACCCGAACTACGAGCAGGTCGCGTTCGGCAACAGCTACGGGCGCAGCGCCAAGGCGCCCGGCGGCAACAACAGCAACTGCATCACCAGCGCGGCCTGCGCGGCCACCAACGACGGCCTCGGCGACAAGCTCGACCAGGCCGGCAAGACCTGGGCGGAGAGCGTCTACGGGCAGACCAGCGCCTGCCAGACCACCTCCAGCGGCAACTACGAGAACGACGACGTGCCGTTCTACTACGCCCCGCGGATGAAGAACGACAACGCCTACTGCCGGGCGCACTGGCCCGCGTGGAGCGACTACACGAACGCGCTGAAGTCCGCGTCGACGACCCCGAACTTCACCTGGTTCGCGGCCGGGGCGTGCAGCGACTTCGAGTTCTGCTCGATCTCCTCCGGCGACACCTGGCTGAAGAACAACCTGCCGCTCATCTTCGACTCGCCGGCCTGGAAGAACGACCGCTCGCTGCTGATCGTCACCGTCGACGAGGACGGCAAGTCGTCGCCCGGCGGCTTCGGCCCCGGCCAGACGAACCAGGTGATGACGGTCGCCGTCGGTTCGCAGAACACCGTCAAGGCGGGCTACCGGGCGACGAACCGCTACGACCACTACAGCACCGCCCGGGTGGTCCGGGACGCGCTCGGCCTGCCGGCGATGACGAACAACGACGCCTGGGCCACCCCGTACGACGAGGTGTTCACCGGCACCGGGAGCCCCGCGCCCGCCCCCGCCCTCACCAACGGCGGCTTCGAGACCGGGGACCTCTCGGGCTGGACGACGGCCGGCTCCGCCGCCGTCACCCCGGCCGCCGCCCGCACCGGCGGCTACGGCGCGGTGCTCGGCTCCACGAGCCCGAGCGCCGCGTCCACCGCCGCCCAGACCTTCACCGCTCCGGCCGGCAGCTCCACGCTCTCCTTCTGGTACGACGTGACCTGCCCGGACACCGTCGACTACGACTGGGCGAACGCCACGCTGCAGGACGTCACCACCGGCACGAGCACCACCGTGCTGGCCAACACCTGCACCAGCGGCCTGGGTTGGCAGAACGCCACGACCCCGGTCACGGCCGGCCACAGCTACACCCTGACGCTCACCAACCAGGACGACGGCGCCGCCGGCGACCCGACGTACACCTACGTCGACGACGTCACGGTCTCCTGACGCCACCGTGCGGGGCCCGCACCGCCGGGCCCCGCACCCGCGCGCGTCACGGCCAGCCGGGCGGCCGCGACGTCTCGGTGGCCCTGGCCGCGACGATCGACTCGCAGGCCCGCCGGACCTCCGTCGCCACCCAGCCGGACGGCAGCGGCCCCTGCGCCCGCAGCGCGGCCGCCTGCCGCTGGAGCTCCCGGAGCGCGCTGCCCTGGGCGTTGGACAGCCCCATCTCCTGGTAGTCGCCCAGGTCCTTGCCCCCGTCGACGGCCATCTGGAGCCAGGGCGTGATGCTCAGGACACAGTCCTGAAAGACGCCGCCGGGCGGCGTCGTCGGCAGTTCGGCCGGGGGCGGCGCCGGTGCCGCACCCGGCCCGCCGCACGCCACCACCGCGGCCAGCCCCGCCAGTTCGGCCATCACGACCGCGAACCATCTCCGCATGCCCGCATTGTGACGCCGGTCCCCGGGCCGCACCAGGGATCGGACGGCACCATGACCGGGCAACACCAAAAAAGCGCCGCAGGACCTGTCCTGACAAGTCCTGCGGCGCGGGCCCCACGTCAGCCCGTGGCGGCGAGCGTGCCGTCGAAGGTCGCGGCGGCGAGGCCGAAGGAGAGCGTCATGCCGATGCCCGAGGTGACGGACAGCACCCGCACACCCGACGCGAGGTCGCGCACCAGCAGCGGGCCGCGGTCGCTGCTGGCGTAGACGCCCTGCCAGCGCTCCAGGACCCGCAGCCGCTCGACCCCGAGGACGCCGGCGACCGCGCCGGTCAGCAGCTCGAAGGTGTGCTCGTCGATGAACGGCGGCGTGGTGGCGTCGTAGTGGTGCGAGTCGCCGACGAGCACCGAGCCGTCGGGCAGCCGCGTGAACATCACGTTGGCGCCGATCCCCAGCAGCTCCGGGCTGTGGCCGACGACCTCCTCGCGCAGCCGGGCCGCGGACGGCTGGGCGGTGAACGCGTCGTAGCGCAGCATCGAGGTGGCGGTCAGCACCGCCGAGTCGGTGCGGAACCCCTCCGGGGCGACGGCCCGCGCCATCGTCAGCCGGCAGCGCCGGACCTCGTGCTCCTCGGCGAGGTCCGGGAACAGGTAGTCCACGTCGTGGCCGACGCACACCAGGATCCGCTCGCCGTGGACGGGGCCGCGCGTGGTGTGCACCGTGCCGGACTCGACGCCGGTGACGGCGGTGCCCCACAGGATGCGGGCGCCGGGCTGCCGCTCGATCCAGCGGGCGAGCGCGGGCGTCGCCTCGCGCGGGTTGACCCGCAGGTCGTCGGGCAGGAACGCGCCGCCCACGAGGTCCCCGGCCGCGCCGGACGCCCGCCCGAGCGCCTGCGCCGTCTCGGCGGCGGTGCGCAGCACGACGCCCCGGCCGCCGCGCTCGGCGTGCAGTTCCTCCAGCACGGCCGCCTCGGTGGCCGAGCGGGCGACCACGAGGGCGCCGGCCTCGGCGGCCCAGAACCCGGCGGCCTGCGCGGCGCGCAGCCAGCCGGCCCGGGAGCGCCGGGCGAGGCCGAGCAGGTCGCCCTCCTGGGCGCTGATGCAGCAGTGGCCGAAGTTGCGGACCGAAGCGCCGACGGGCTGCCGGTCGCGCTCGACGACGGTGACGGAGAGCCCGTTGGCGAGCGCCTCGAAGGCGTGGGCGAGGCCGACGATGCCGGCGCCGACGATCACGAGGTCGCTGCGCCCGGGCGCGGGCGAGCGGGTGACGGCGGGGGCGGTGGCGGGTGCAGTGCTGCTCATGGCCCCAGGTTCCGGGTTCGCCGGCGCCTACGTCAAGAGATGTCTGTACAAGTTACCCTCTGTTCACCTGCTCGACGATCACCGGGAACACCGGGCCACCCGGGGAAACCGCCAGGTGGAACGGCCTTGAGAAGCCACGCCCGGAAGTGTCATAGTCGTCTTGTGAAGACAAGTGACCGTCCGCTGGACCGGGCTCCCGAGGACGTCCCGCTGCACCAGCGGCTCGGCGTCGAGTTCCAGCGCCGCATCGACTCCGGCGAGTGGCCCGAGGGCCGCCCGGTGCCCAGCGAGTCGCAGCTGTGCGCCGAGTTCGGCACCTCCCGGGGCCCGGTGCGCCAGGCCCTGGCGCTGCTGCGCCGCGAGGGCAGCCTGGTCGGCGGCCGCGGCAAACCGCCGGTCGCCCGACGCGCGGCCCCCTCCCAGCCCTTCGCCACCTTCCTGTCGTTCACCCAGTGGGCCCGCGGCATCGGCCGCGAGCCCGGGCAGACGACGATCGAGGTGGCCCGCCGCCGGGCCTCCCCCGACTCGGCGGCCCGGCTCGGCATCGCCGAGGGCGCGCCGGTCGTCGAGCTCGTCCGGCTGCGGCTGCTGGACGGCGTCCCGGCCATGCTGGAACGCTCGACCTTCGTCCACGAGGTCGGCCGCGCCCTGTTCGACTTCGACCCGGACACCGGCTCCATCTACGAGGAGCTGCTGCGCCGCGAGGTCGACCTGCACCACGCCCGGCACACCATCGACGCCGTCGCGGCCTCCCCCGAGGACGCCGAGCACCTGGACATCGGCATCGGCGACCCGCTGCTGCGCGTGCGCCGGCTGACCACGTCGAGCCGGGGCGAGCCGCTGGAGGACGCCGACGACCGCTACCTCCCCACCATGGCCACCTTCACCATCGAGAACACCGTCGAAGGCCGCACCACCATCGGCCGCTACCGCACCGAAGAGGACTGATTCACCGTGATCGAGCTCGCCGCTCTGGACATGGCCGGCACCACCGTCAACGAGTCGGGCGCCGTGTACCGGGCGCTGCGCACCGCCGTCGAGCGCACCGGCGTGCCGGTCTCCGACGAGGACCTGCAGACGTGGATGGGCACCGACAAGCGCGAGGCCATCGCCGCCCTGGTCCGCCTCGGCGGCGGCACCCCCACGCCGGAACTCGTCGAGGAGGGCTACGAGGCCTTCGCCGCGTTCCTGCGCGAGGCCTACCGGGCCACGCCGCCGCAGGCCATCGAGGGCGTCGAGGAGGCGCTGGCCGAGCTGCGCCGCCGCGGCATCAAGGTCGCCCTGACCACCGGCTTCAGCGCCGACGTGGCCTACCCGCTGCTGGAGTCGCTCGGCTGGTCCGCCGGCGAGGGCGGCAACCTGGACGCCGTCGTCACCTCGGACGAGGTCCCGCGCGGCCGCCCGGCCCCGCACATGATCCACCGGGCGATGGAGAAGACCGGCGTCATCGACACCCGCCGCGTCCTGGCCGCCGGCGACACCATCGTCGACGTCGAGGCGGGCACCAACGCCGGGGCCGGGGTCGTCGTCGGGGTCCTCACCGGCGAGCTCCCGCGCGCCGCCTTCGCCGGCCACCCGCACGCCCGCGTCCTCGCCAGCGCCGCCGAGCTGCCGACCCTCCCGGAGACGCTCCCGCAGGCCCGTCCCGCGGACCTCCCCGCCGTCTGACGCCGCACCAAGGGCCGTTCGCACACACCCCCTCCGACCAGGGATTTCTCCTCCGCCACAGCCGTTCGCACGTTCTGTGCGGATTGTGCAACAGAGGCCCGGAAAGCTGTCCCGCGCCCGTTTCCCGTCCCTAGGATCGTGCCCGCCAACGCACCATCAGATGGGGACGAAACACACATGAGCAACGAGTTCGGCGGCCTGCTCGGCATCGCGCAGGAGCTGTTCGGTGACGAGCAGCGCCAGGGCCAGGGCGAGCACCACGACAACTTCCTGATGGACCTCGGGCAGAAGCTCATGAACGGCCACCAGCCGGTGCCCGAGGGCGTCGTCTACGACATCGACGAGAAGTTCTTCTCGCCCACCCACGACTTCTGGATCAAGCGCGGCGGCGAGCGCGCCTTCCAGGTCGACGAGAAGATGTTCAGCTTCAGCGGCGCGATCGCGATGCAGGACTCCGAGGGCAACGAGCTCTACCGGATCTCCGAGAAGATCATGACGCTGCGCGACATCCGCTACATCAAGCGCGGCGAGCAGACCATCGCGACGGTGAAGAAGGCGCTCTTCTCGCCGCTGGTCTACAAGTTCACGGTGACCTTCGAGAACGGCGCGGAGATCCACGTCACCGGCAACATCACCGACCACCAGTACGCCATCACCTACGGCGAGCAGGAGATCGCGCACATCTCCCGCGAGTGGTCGCTGCTGAGCGAGCACTACTCGGTCAAGATCGTCCCCGGCCAGGACGACGCCCTCATCCTCACCATCGCCGCCTGCGCCGAGGCGATGGTCCTGGACGACTGAGTCCCCACCGCCCGGGCCGTGAGCGCCCGGGCGACGCACCCCCGCAGGGGCCGTCCCGACCGCCGTCGGGACGGCCCCTGCGGCGTTCGCACCCGCCGGGCCGAGGGCCTGAGCCCCCATTACTGCTTGACAGGATGCGTAATACTGTAACGCGCGCGCACCAGAACGACACCGGAGGCCGAGTTGCACCCCTTCCTCGACCAGCGAGGACCCCTCGCCTTCGCCCACCGCGGCGGCGACCTCGGCCGCCCGGAGAACTCGCTCGCCGCGTTCGAGGCCGCCGTCGCGCTCGGCTACCGCTACCTGGAGACGGACGTCCACGCGACCTCCGACGGCGTCCTGGTCGCCTTCCACGACAGCCGGCTCGACCGCGTCACCGACCGCACCGGCGCCGTCGCCGACCAGCCCTGGAGCGCCGTGCGGCAGGCCAGGATCGGCGGCACCGAGCCGATCCCGCTGCTGGAGGAGCTGCTCGACGCGTTCCCCGACGCCCGCTTCAACATCGACGTCAAGGCCGCCCCGGCCATCGCGCCGCTGGTCGAGGCGGTCCGCCGCACCGACGCGTGGGACCGCGTCTGCGTCGGCGGCTTCTCCGACTCCCGCCTCGCGGCCGTCCGCGCCGCCGCCGGCCCGCGGCTGGCCACCTCGCTCGGCCCGCGCGAGGTCGCCCGGCTGCGGCTGCGCTCGCTGGCCGAATCACTGCTGCCCGGCCCGCTGCTGCCCGGCCGCGGGGCACCGTACGCCGGGATCTGCGCCCAGGTGCCCGAGCGGCACCGCGGCGTCCGGGTCGTCGACCGGGCCTTCGTCCGGGCCGCGCACCGCCTCGGCCTGCACGTTCACGTCTGGACTGTGGACGATCCCACACGGATCAGGGCTCTACTCGACCTGGGTGTGGATGGCATCATGGCGGATCGCATAGACGTCCTGCGGGACGTCCTCAGCGAACGCGGCTGCTGGATGGACGGCGGCGCGGCCCGAGCACGGTGATTGGAACCCATGAACACCGCGACCGACCTGCCGGACCACCCGGCGCCGGACACCCCGGCCACGGCCACCGACAGCCGTGCGCTGAACCGCACGCGCTTCGGCTGGTACATCAACGACTGGGCCAACGCCGCGTTCTCGGCGACCGTCCTGACGGTCTTCCTGGGTCCGTACCTGACGACGATCGCCAACAAGGCCGCCGACGCCAACGGTGACGTCCACCCGCTGGGACTCGCCATCCGCGCGGGCTCCTTCTTCCCGTACACAGTCTCCTTCTCGGTGCTGATATCGGTCGCGGCGATGCTGCTGGCCGGCACCGTCGCCGACCGCACCGGGCGGCACAAGGAGCTCATGTGCGGTTTCGCCTACGTGGGCGCGCTCGCCACCATGGGCATGTTCTTCCTGGACGGCGACCGCTACCTCCTCGGCGGCGGGCTGCTGGTGGTCGCCAACATCGCGTACGCGGTGTCGGTCGCCCTCTCCTACGCCTACCTGCCGGGCCTCGCCAAGCCCGACGAGCGCGACGCCGTCTCGTCCAAGGGCTGGGCGTACGGCTACGCGGGCGGCGGCCTCCTGCTGGTCGCCAACCTGGCGCTGTTCGAGAACGCCGACGCGCTCGGCCTCTCCTCCGGCACGGCCGTGCGGATCTGCCTGGCCTCGGCCGGGCTCTGGTGGGCGTTGTTCACCCTCGTCCCGCTGTTCCGGCTGCCCTCCCGGGCCGGTGTCGCCCCCGCCCGCACCAGCGCCGCGGCCGACGGCAAGCCCACCGCCGGCAGCCTGCGCGAGCTCGCCAACACCCTGCGCGGCATGCGCCGCTACCCCAAAACCCTGCTCTTCCTGGGCGCGTTCCTCTGCTACAACGACGGCATCCAGACCGTCGTCTCGCAGGCCTCGCTGTACGGCAGCGAGGAGCTGGGCATGGACCAGACCTCGCTGGTCGCCGCCGTCCTGATGGTCCAGATCGTCGCGATCGGCGGCGCGCTCCTGCTCGGCCGGATCGCCCGCCGGTACGGCGCCAAGAAGACCGTGCTCGGCTCGCTGGTCGGCTGGGTGATCACCCTCGCCCTCGGCTACTTCATGCCGGCCCACCAGCCCGCGTGGTTCTACGCCCTCGCGTGCATGATCGGCCTCGTGCTCGGCGGCAGCCAGGCACTGTCCCGCTCGCTGTTCTCGCACATGATCCCGGCCGGACGCGAGGCCGAGTACTTCAGCGTCTACAAGGTCAGCGACCGCGGCACCAGCTGGATGGGCCCGCTGGTCTTCGGCCTCGCCTACCAGGTCACCGGCAGCTACCGGCTGGCCATCATCTCGCTGCTGGTCTTCTTCGTGATCGGCTTCGCCGTACTGGCGAAGGTCCCGGTGCGCCGCGCCATCGAAGAGGTCGGCAACCCCGTCCCCGAGCGCCTCTGACACACCGACGGTGCCCCGGGGTGTGGGACGGGTCCCACACCCCGGGGCACCGTCGCATTCCCGCCCCTTCCCGCACCGCGCCCCGCTACCGGAACGACTGCCACCAGAACGGCCCAGGGACGGACAGCACCGGATCAACCCGGATAGACCGGCCCAAGAGGCCCGGCCGGCCCGGCACTTGTGGCCGAGTTCACATCAACTCACCGACCGGTATACCGATTGACGGATGATCAGCAGTGGCAGACTGTTGATAACCGAACAGTCGGACGTCCTAGGAGTTGGATGTGAACGTCACAATCTCGCCGCGTTTCTCCGAGGTCGACGTCCTCGGCCACGTGACCAACTCCGCCGTCCCGGTCTGGTTCGAGCACGGCCGTCTGCCGATCTTCCGGCTGTTCAGCAAGGAGGAGAACATGCGCGACCTCGCGCTCATCCTCCGCCGCTACGAGATCGACTTCACCAAGCAGATCCTCGCGTCCGTCGACGTCGTCATCGAGACGAAGGTGGCGAAGATCGGCAACACGTCGATCACCATCGAACAGGTCGCCCGGCAGAACGACGCCGAGGTGGCCCGCGGGACGACCGTAATGATCCACTTCGATTACCAGGCCAATGCCACCGCGCGCATTCCGGACCACATCCGCGAGGAACTCGCGGCGCTCTGACGAGCCGCATCAGCAGGGCTACCGAAGAAACGGGGATATCACCATGAGCATTCCACGGAACCGGTTAATCGACCTCGACTCCACCGCTTTCCTCGACAATTTCCAGCGCGGCATCGGCGCGTTCGACAGCGCCGTCCTGCCGCAGGAGCCGCTGTCCAAGGACAGCCTCCGCGAACTGATCGACCTCGGCATCTACCTGCCGGCCATCCCCCGCGCGTACGGCGGCCGGGAGAGCCACCGGGAGATGTGCGAAATCATCGAGATCATGTCCGAGCGCAACCTGCCCATGGGCATGTACACGATGATCGTCACGGTCCTCTTTCTCCGCAACGTCGCCTCCAGCGGCGACGAGGCGCTCAAGAAGGAGGTCTTCGAGGACTTCGCCAACAACCCCGTCATCGGCGGCCTCGCCTTCACCGAGCCGAGCAGCGGGTCGAACCTGGCGCGCATGCGGACCACGTACGAGCCGGACGGCGACGGCTACCGCATCACCGGTGTCAAGCACTGGCAGGCCTTCAGCGAGCAGGCCGACTGGTGGATCGTCTGCGCCAAGCACCCCGAGCGCAAGGAGTTCGCCTACTTCGCCCACAAGCGCTCCGACGGCGGCTTCGAGACCACCGAGGTCTACGACAGCCTCGGCCTGAAGAACCTGGGCTACGGGCTGAACACCCTCGACATCCGGGTGCCCGGACACTACCGCCTCGCCAAGAGCCGGCCGAGCCTGGGCGACGCCGCCGAGATCCTCTGCGCGTCGCGGTTCAGCAAGGCCGCCATGTCCAGCGGCTTCCTGCGCCGGCTGACCGCCGAGACGCTGCACCACGTCGAGAGCCGGCAGATCGGCGACGGCACGCTGCACGACATCGACTACGTGAAGTACAAGGTCAGCCGGATCAAGCAGAACTCCGTCGTGTGCAATGCGCTGTACCGGCACCTGATGCTCGACGAGGACTACCGCACGGACATGGAAGGCAGCATGTTCGCCTCCCTGGCCACCAAGGTGCTCTCCTCCGAGCTCATGCTGGAGTCGGCCCTCGACTACCAGCAGCTGTGCGGCGGCGAGGGCTACCGCATGGGCGCGCCGGACAACATCGCCGCCTACGCCCTGCTCGACGCGCGGGTCTACACCATCTTCGACGGCACCAACGACCTGCTCTGCCAGCACCTGGCCAACCTGTTCCTGCGCGAGTTCCAGGACTCCGGGCTGCGCTCGCCGCTGGAGTTCGTCGGCCGGTTCGGGTACCTGGAGGACGCGTTCTTCCACCTGACCGACATCAACTTCAGCCACCTCACCGACGCCTCGTCCCAGGCCAAGATCGTGATCCTGGGCCGCATCCTGTCCCGGATGTACGGCATCGGCGCGCTGGAGAAGGCCTCGCGCTCGACCGCACCCAGCGAACGGCTCGCGGTGGCCGACGCCGACTACCCGAGGGCGATCGCGGTGCTGAAGAACGAGATCCTCGCCCTGGTCAACGAGTTCGAGCTGACCGACCGACTGACCGGCACCGACAAGGCGTCGGACGTGATCCATCCGCAGACCGCCGCGCTCGCGGCCGGCTCCAAGGCAGGCATGCGCTAGTGTCCGGGAAGAACAAGAGCCTCAAGGTCTCGCTGATCGCGCTGGTGTTCGTCACCATCTACGGATCGGGCTTCGTGGGCGGCCGGTTCGGCCTGCCCTACGCGGAGCCGTTCGCCTACCTGGCCATCCGGTTCGGCGGGACCGCGGTCGTCTTGTTCGCCTGCATCCTGTGCCTGAGAATCCCGTGGCCGCGCACGCGCTCGGCCTACGTCCACCTCGCCCTCAGCGGCATCCTGCTGCAAGGGGTGTTCTCCACCGGGGTCTTCTACGCGCTGTACTACGGCATGACCCCCGCGGTGTCCGCGCTGATCATCGCGCTCCAGCCGATCCTGGTCTGGCTGATGGTCTCCGTCGCGACCGCCCGGAAGGTCAGGCCGCTGTCGGTGCTGGCGCTCGCCGGGGGACTGGCCGGGGTGGCCCTGACGGTCTACCAGGGGCTGGCGTCGTCGTCCGGGCTCACCCTGACCAACGTCGCCTTCGACTTCCTCGGGCTGGTGGGGCTGTCCACCGGGCAGTTCTACTACCAGATGAAGAACCCCGGCACGCATCCGCTGGTCAACGGCTTCCTCCAGTCCGGCTCGTCGGCCGTCGTCATGCTCGTCGGCGCGCTGGTCTTCGAGACCGGTGTCGTCCACTGGACCAGGGACCTGGTCCTGTCGGAACTGTGGATGTCGGTCGGCGTCTCGATCGGCGCGCTCAGCCTGCTGTTCGTGCTGATGCGCTCGGAGAGCGCGGACCGGGTGGCCTCGTACTTCTACGGGGTGCCGATCGCCGCGGGGCTGATCGCCTGGCCGATGCTCGGCCAGCGGCCGACCCTCTCGGAGGTCGTCGGGTTCGCGGTCATCGTGGCCTCGATCGTTCTGTTCAACCGGAGCAGCCGGGCCCCCGCCCCGGCCCCCGCCCCGGCGGCACCGGTCGGCACCGAGGTGCCGGCGGCGGACCGCTCCTGAGCACGGGCCGGGAGCGTCCGACGGTCGTCCGGCCGTCGGACGTTCCCGGCCCGTCGCGCTTCCTGGCCCACGTCCGAGCAGCTCGTTCGCTTCACCGAACGAGCTGCTCGGATCAGTGCTCCAGCGCCTCCGCCACGTGCAGCCGCTGGTCCGCCCGGAAGTGCAGGAGCAGCACCGAGCGCACCGCCTCCCCGTCCAGCGCGGTGTACGCGTGCGGCAGCGAGGCGTCGAAGCCGACGTAGTCCCCCGGCCCCAGCTCGACCTCGCACCCGTCGACCCGCACCCCGAGCCGTCCGGTCTGGACGACGGTGTGCTCGCTGCCGGCGTGCCCGGCCGAGTCCTGCGTGCCGCCCGGCCTGACCCGCTGGTCGTACACCTCGAACACCGAGTCCCCAGCCTCGATCCGGCGCAGCGGCCGCAGATCGACGCCGGCCCCGCTGAGCGGCTCCACGTCGGCCGCGCGGACCACCGTGACGCCGCCGCCCGGCGCGCCGTCGACGAGGTCGGAGATCGGCACGCCCAGCACCCGGGCCAGGCCGAACACCGTCTCCAGGGTCGGGTTGCCGGTGCCGGACTCCAGCTGGGAGAGCGTCGCCTTGCCGATCCCGGCCCGCCGCGACAGTTCGGACAGGGACAGGCCTCGCGCGGCCCGCACGCGCTTCAGGTTGGCGGCGAGCACGCCCCGGACGGATCCCTCGGAGTCGGCCACTCGAATCCCCTTCTCTCCGCACTTCGTTCGGTATACCGTACGGGACGCGCCCGCACCCGCATCCCTCCCCAGCCCTGGAGACGGCACATGACCGAGCCCGCCCAGCCCACCGAGTCCCGGCCGGCCGACACCATCAAGTACCGCAAGAACGGCCTGACCCGCGGCGTCACCGACGAACTCGCCGAGAACATGCGCCACGGCTGGGCCGACTCCGAGCGCGGCGACCTCGCGCCGATCGCGCAGGCCGCGCACACCGCCCGCCGCCGCGCCGAACTGGCCGCCGCCTTCCCCGGCGAGACGCTGGTCGTCCCGGCCGGCAACCCCAAGGTCCGCGCCAACGACACGGACTACCCGTTCCGCCCGTCCTCCGACTACGTCTACCTCACCGGCGACCAGTCCCAGGACGGCGTGCTCGTCCTCTCCCCCGCCGGCGACGCCACGCTCTACGTCCGCGACCGCTCCGACCGCGGCAACGGCGAGTTCTGGCTCGACAACCACGGCGAGCTGTGGGACGGCCGCCGCAACAGCCTCACCGAGAACGAGCGCCTGCTGGGCCTGCCCTGCCGCGACGTCCGCGCCGTCCGGGCCGACCTGCGCGCCGTCACCGGCCCGGTCCGCGTCCTGCGCGGCCACGACGCCGGGGTGGAGGAGGCGCTGCGCCATGGTGCCACCGCCGAGCGCGACGAGGAGTTCCGGGTCTTCCTGTCCGGACTGCGCCTGGTGAAGGACGAGTTCGAGATCGCCGAGCTGCGCTTCGCGTGCGCGGCCACCGCCCGCGGCTTCGAGGACGTCGTCCGGGTGCTCGGCAGCGACACCGAGACCGCCGAGCGCCTGATCGAGGGCACCTTCTTCGTCCGCGCCCGGGTCGAGGGCAACGACGTCGGCTACGGCACGATCGCCGCCGCCGGCCCGCACGCCACCACCATGCACTGGGTGCGCAACGACGGCCGAGCGATGCCGGGCCAACTCCTGCTCCTCGACGCGGGCGTGGAGACCAACGAGCTCTACACCGCCGACATCACCCGCACCCTCCCCGTCAACGGCCGCTTCGACGCGCTCCAGCGCAAGGTCTACGACGCCGTGTACGCGGCGCAGGAGGCCGGCATCGCCGCGGTGCGGCCCGGCGGCGTGTTCCGCGACTTCCACCACGCCGCCCAGCGGGTGCTCGCCGAACACCTCACCTCCTGGGGCCTGTTCGGCGACCTCACCGCCGACAAGGTCTACGAGCTCGGCCTGCACCGCCGCTTCACCCTGGCCGGCACCGGCCACATGCTCGGCATCGACGTCCACGACTGCGCCCACTCCCGCACCGAGGACCACGTCGACGGCCCGCTGAAGCCGGGCATGGTGCTCACCGTCGAGCCCGGCATCTACTTCCAGGAGGACGACCTGACCGTCCCCGCCGAGTACCGCGGCATCGGCGTGCGCATCGAGGACGACATCCTCGTCACCGAGGACGGCAACGAGAACCTCTCCGCCGGCCTCCCCCGCGAGGCCGCCGCCGTCGAGGCGTGGCTCGCCGCCCTGCGCGCCTGACCCGCCCTCAGAGCACCGGCAACGGCCGGCCGAGGAGCGGCTCCCGCCCCTCGGCCAGCCAGTACACGTACCCGCGCAGGTACGCCTCCAGCCCGCCGCCGTCCAGGTGTTCGGCGTACGCGCGCAGCGCCGCCTCCTCGTTCTGCCCGGCGTCCCCCAGCGCGAGTTCGGCGGCGATCCACTCCCGGACGGCGCCGCGCTCGCGCCACCAGGCGCGGACGGACTCCGGCGTCCAGTGGTGGTCGCCGTCGCTCGCGTAGCCGCCCTGCGGCTCGCAGGCGGCGACCTCCGCCAGGGCGGCCACCTCGCGCAGGTTCACGGGCTGCCGGTGGACGAACTCGCAGCCGTCCTCGCCGGAGAGGACGGCTGCGGGCAGGTAGTACGGCCCGTTCAGCCCGGTGTCCGTCTCCCCCGCGTAGACCGGTCCGGGCACGGCCAGCCGGCTCCGGTCCTCCCAACGGCCGTCCCCGAGTCCGCCGAACACCCGCACGGCCGGTACCGGGTCCCAGTAGGCGACCTCGTCCCAGGGCCCGTCCACCGGGAAGCGCAGCAGGTCCGTGTCGAAGCGCCGCTTGGCCTCCGCGAGCTCCCGCTCGAACGAACGCCAGCTCATCGGCTCACCTGCTCCCGCCAGTCGTCGAACCAGCGGAACCAGATCGGGGTGTCCTCGCCCCGGTGCCAACGGCTGTGGGCGGCGCTGCGTTCCTCGTCCGTGGCGTACGGCTCCTCGTGCTCCAGGTAGTCGAGGTACCACTCGCCGAAGGTCGCCGGCCGGCCCTCGTCCGTGAGCAGCGGGTTGAGCCGGTCGCAGGTGGCGCGGCCGTCGAACCACATGGTGCCGCGGTCCGGGCCGGTGACGACGAGCCAGGTCGCGAAGCCGCAGCCGTTCTCGGTCAGGCAGACGGCCCCGGCGGTGCGGGCGTCCTCGATCGCCTCGGCCTCGTCGTTCCACGCCGCGAGTGCGGCCCGGAACGCGGCCGGATCCTCGAAGTCCTCCTCGCGCAGCGGGTTGTCCCAGAAGTCGTCGGAGGCCGCCAGCGCGGTGTCGTGGTCCGGGAAGGGCTCGGCCAGGAGGGCGGGCCTGGTCTGCCGGTCCCCCGCCCAGTACCACCCGGTCTCGCCCCGGCACAGCTGCCGCGGCCAGTCCGTCCCGGCGCTGACGGTCGTCAGGAACGCGCGGTAGTCCGCCGGGAACGTGATGCCGAACTGCCGCTCGGCCTCCGCCACCTGTTCCTCGCTCAGTGGGGCCGCCAGCGGCGCCCGGCCGCGCCGCGCGCGCAGCGCGAGGGTGCGCTCGCGGATCCCGTCCCAGTCCCAGCGGACCGTGTCGTCCATGAGCGCACCCTAACCGAGCCGCCGAACGGCGACGTCAGCCGGCCAGGGGCTTGACCCAGCGGCTCCACTGCGGTTCGGGGGTGTAGCCGGCGGCCTTCCAGGTGCGGTGGCCGAGCTCGTTCTCGTCCAGGACCATCGCGTCGATCCGGCGGGCGCCGAGCGCGGCCAGGCGCTCCTCGGCGGCGGTCAGCAGGGCGGCGCCGATGCCCCGGCGGCGGTGGGCGGGGTCGACGGCGAGGCGGTACAGGTGGGCACGCCAGCCGTCCCAGCCGGCGATGACGGTGCCGAGCAGGGTGCCCGGGTCGTCGGCCGGGGTGGCGACGACGAGGCAGTGCGGGTCGCGCGCGAGCAGGGCGGCCACGCCGGCCTCGTCGTCCGAGATGCTGGTGCCCTTGGCGGCGGCGGCCCAGAGCGCGAGCAGCGCGGGTATCTCGGCGGGGGTGGCGGTGCGCAGGGCGATGTCGTCGGTCATGCGCCCGTGTCTAGCAGGACCGATCGCCCCGCCACAGGGAATTTCGCCAGGTGAACGTGCCCGTACCCGCTACCGGTCGAGCCGCCACACCGTCGTCGTCTTGACGGACGTGTCCTCCAGGTCGGCGACGACCGGCACCTCGTACGCGGCGAGCGCGGTGAACCGCTCCCGGGGCAGGTAGGCGCGGCCCGGGTCGCCGACGATGACGGTGGCGCCGCGCGCGGCGGCCCGTTCGAGGAAGGGGAGGAACCGGGCGGCCATGGCCCGTTCGTAGAAGACGTCCCCGGCGAGGACGACCTCCGCCGGGGCGCCGTCGCCGTCGACCAGGTCCACCAGGGCGCCCTCCACCCGGACGCCGTTGGCCTCGGCGTTGAGCCCGATCGCGGCGACCGCGTAGGCGTCGATCTCGGCGGCCCGCACCGACGCGGCCCCGCTCAGCGCGGCGGCGACGCCCACCACGCCCGACCCGGCGGCGACGTCGAGCACGCCGCGCCCGGCGACGAGCTCGGGGTGGTCGAGCACGTACCGGGTGACGGCGACGCCGCCCGCCCACGCGAACGCCCAGAACGGCGGCGGCAGCCCGGCCTTGCCTCGCGCCTCCTCGGTGGTCTCCCAGAGCGCGATCGCGTCGTCCGCCATGTGCAGGCGGATCTCGGGGACGAACGGGACGGGCGTCAGCTCGGTCTCGCGGAGGATGAACGCGAGGTCGGTGTTTGCTTGGTGGAGGCGCAGCTCACTCGGCATGTCCGCAGCATAGGGCCCACGAGGGACCCGTCATGCCCGCCCGGCGGCCTTCTGGGTGCGCCGCGCGAGCGAGTCGACCACGACGGCGGCGAGCAGCACCGCACCGGTGATCATGAACTGGATCGCGTTGCTGAGGCCCTCGATGTTCATCCCGGACTGGATCGAGGCGATCACCAGCGCGCCCAGCAGCGCCGACCAGGTCTTGCCGCGGCCGCCGAAGAGGCTGGTGCCGCCGATGACGGCCGCCGCGATCGCGTTCATCAGCAGGTTGCCGCCGCCGGAGGTCTGGCTGGCCGACTGGATCTGCGCGGCCAGGAAGAGGCCGCCGACGGCCGCCATGGTGGAGCAGACGGTGAAAACGCTGATCCGGATCCAGGTCACGTTGATGCCGGCCCGCCGGGCGCCCTCGATGTTGCCGCCGAGCGCGAACACCTGGCGGCCGTAGGAGGTGCGGCGCAGCACGAAGTCCAGCACCACGATGAAGATCAGGAAGATCAGCAGCGCGAGCGGCAGTCCCTTGTACTGGTTGAGCGTGTAGGCGGCGAGGAAGGCGACGATCGCCAGCAGGATGGTGCGCAGCACGATGTCGGTGACCGGGCGGGACGGTACGCCCGCGGCCGAGCGCCGGCGGGAGTCGACCAGTGAGGCGCCCAGGAAGAGCACCACGCCGGCCAGCGCGGCGCCGTAGGCGACGACCTGCTGGCCGTAGATGGTGGTGTAGAGCCTGGAAACGATGTCCTTGCCGGACAGGTTGACGGTGCCGGTGGCGCCGAGCACCTGGAGCATCAGGCCGTTCCAGCCGAGGTTACCGGCGAGGGTGACGACGAAGGCCGGGACGCCGACCTTGGCGAAGAAGATGCCCTGGATCGCGCCGACCGCCGCACCGCCGGCGATCGCGGTGATCAGCGCGACCCACTGGTTGACGCCGTGGTTGACGTTGAGGACCGCGAAGATCGCCGCGCACAGACCGCTGACCGAGCCGACCGACAGGTCGATCTCGCCGAGCAGCAGGACGAACACGACGCCGATCGCGATCATGCCGGTGCCGACGATCTGCTGCGAGAGGTTGGATAGGTTCTGGGCGGACAGGAAGCTGCTGTTGAGACTGCCGAACACGGCCCAGATCACGATCAGCGCCAGCACCACGGGCAGCGAGCCGAGTTCACCGCTGCTCATGCGGCGGCGGAACTCGCCGAGGTAGCCCTTGATGCCCTCCTGGCGCACGATCAGCCGCGGGTCCACCGCCGGGATCGCCTCGGGCGCCACCGGGACGGGCGCGTTGACGCCGCCCGTGGGCATGCTGTCCTCGGGCAGCGGGGCGTGGCGGCGTTCGGGCTCGCCGCCCTGCGGGCTCCCGGGAATGTTCTCGCTCACTGGGAACCCTCCTCGCCGCGGGCCCGCCGGCGGGTCACGGCGTTGTCCGTGGCGCCGGTGATGGCCGAGATGATCTCTTCCTGGTTGGTGTAGCGCTTGTCGAAGACGCCGTTGTTGCGGCCCAGGCGCAGCACCGCGACGGTGTCCGCCACCGCCATCACGTCCGCCATGTTGTGGCTGATGAGGATCACGCCGTGGCCCTGCTCGCGCAGCCGCTCGACGAGGTCGAGGACCTGGGCGGTCTGTTCGACGCCGAGGGCGGCGGTCGGTTCGTCGAGCATGACGACCTTGGGGGAGCCGATCAGCGCGCGGGCGATCGCGACGACCTGGCGCTGGCCTCCGGAGAGGGAGGCGACCGGGATCCGCACGCTCGGGATGCGGATGGAAAGGGTGTCGAGCAGCACGCGCGAGCGCTTCTCCATCGCGACCTCGTCGAGGATGCCGAAGCGCCGGATCTCGCGGCCGAGGAAGAGGTTGCCGACCACGTCGAGGTTGTCGCACAGCGCGAGGTCCTGGTAGACCGTGGCGATGCCCAGTTGCTGGGCGTCCTGCGGGCGGTGGATGCTCACCGGCCTGCCCTGCCACTCGATCGCGCCCTCGTCCGGCTGGTGGACCCCGGAGATCGACTTGACCAGGGTGGACTTGCCGGCGCCGTTGTCGCCGACCAGCGCGAGCACCTCGCCGGCGTGTACCTCCAGTTCGATGTCGGTGAGCGCCTGGACGGCGCCGAACCGCTTGGAGACCCCGCGCAGGGCCAGTACGGTCTCACCTGCCACAGTGACCAACTCTCTTGCCCCGCCTCCGAGGTGAGGGGGCGGGGCGTATTCGTGTGCTCGGGCGGCGGACTACTGGAGGCCGACGGACTTGCAGGCGGCGGCGTAGTCCGGCGTGCAGATCTGGGCCACGGTGTAGAAGCCGTCGGCGACCACCGTGTCCTTGATCTTGTCCTTGGTGACGACGATCGGCGTGAGCAGGTCGGCGGGCACCTTGTTGCCGCTGCCGTTGGTCACCGTGGTCGGGACGAGCGTGGAGTCCAGGGCCGTGCCCGCGGCGAGGGCGACCGCGATCTGGCCGGCCGCGTCGGTCTCGGGCTTGAGCGGCTTGTAGATCGTCATGGTCTGGGTGCCCGCCACGATCCGCTGGATGCCGTCGAGCTGGGCGTCCTGCCCGGTGAGCGGGACGCTGAGGTCGGCCGCCTTCAGCGCGGTCCCGACACCGGCGGCCATGCTGTCGTTGGCCGAGTAGGCGCCGACCACGTTCTTGGCGCCGATCGCGGTGATCGCGGCGGCGGCCTCCTGGTTGGCCACGTTCGCGTCCCACTGCGGGGTGTCGTACTCCTTGCCGATCTTCAGCTTGCCGTCGATCGCGCTGTGCGCGCCGGCCTTGAAGTCGGCGGCGTTGGGGTCGGTGGGCGAGCCGTTGATCATGAAGATCTCGCCCGAGCCCGCCTTGTCGCCCACCGCGGCGACCAGCGCCTGGCCCTGCAGCTCGCCGACCTTGCGGTTGTCGAACGACACGTACGCGTCGGCGGGCCCCTGGGCGAGGCGGTCGTACGCGAGCACCTTGACGCCGGCGTCGTGGGCCTTCTGCACGGAGGACTGGATCGACTTGGAGTCGACCGCGTCCAGGATCAGCACCTTGTCGCCCTTGGTGAGGGCGGTGTCCACCTGGGTCTGCTGGAGCGTCGCGTCCTGGTTGGCGTTGTAGTAGTCGATCTGCGCCTGCGGCGCCAGCTGCTTGATCTTCGCCTCGATCAGCGGGCGGTCGAACTGCTCGTAGCGGGTGGTCTTGGTCTCCGGCAGAAGCAGGCCGATCCGCACCGCTCCGACCGCGGCCGTGCCGCTCGCACTGGCACCGCCGGAGGAACCGCCGCCGGACGACGACTGCTTGGCGCTGCCGCAGGACGCGGCGCCGAGGCCGAGGGATACCACTGCGGTCACCGCGAGGACGCGGCGAAGCCTGATGCTCATGGGGTTGCCTCTCCGGTTTGAGTCCACCCCCTGTCCTCCGAGTCTGGGAAGCCCGGGCCGTGCCCACGACCGCAGGTGCGCCGAACGGGTGCCCGGGGTGTGGCTTTCGGGTCAGGCCGGAGGGCTGCGGCGTCAGGGTGCGTGCATCGCACGGCGGAGGACGGGGCGCCTGCCGGCCGCCGGGCTGAGGAAGCGTCGCGGACTCCGGCCCGCCGAAGGACACGCCCTACTGTTCCCAGGCCAGCGGCAGCTCGGCGGTCAGGCGGGTGCCCGCGGCACTCGGGGCGACGGCCAGCGTGCCGCCGTGGTGACGGGCGATGTCGCGGGCGATCGGCAGGCCGAGGCCGCTGCCGCCCTCGTCGCGGCTGCGGGCGTCGTCGAGGCGGGTGAAGCGCTCGAAGACCCGCTCGCGGTCGGCGGCCGGGATGCCCGGGCCGTCGTCCTCGACGTCCAGGACGGCCACCCCGCGGGCGCGGTCCGCACCCAGCCGCACGTGGACGACGCCGCCCGCGTGCCGCTCGGCGTTGTCGAGCAGGTTGGTGAGCAGCCGTCCGAGCCACAGCGGGATGCCGTCCACGGCGATGCCCGGGGCGAGGTCGGTGGTGCGCCGGTGCGGGCCGGGCGGGCGGCCGAGCACGGTGTCGGCGACCAGCGCGGTGAGGTCGACGCGCTGGCGGGGCCGGTCGTCGGCGCCGCCCGCGTCGAGGCGGGCGAGGAGCAGCAGGTCGGTGGCGAGGCTCTGCAGCCGGTCGGTGTCCTGGAGCGCGCCGTGCACCAGCTCGGCCCGCACCGCCGGGTCGGGGTGGGTGTCGGCGACCTCCAGCTGGGTGCGCAGCACGGCGAGCGGGCTGCGCAGCTCGTGCGAGGCGTCGGCGATGAACTGGCGCTGGCGCCGTCCGGAGGCCTCCAGCCGGTCGAGCATCGCGTTCATGGTGGCGGCCAGGCGGGCGATCTCGTCGGCGGTGCCGGGCTCGGGCACCCGGCGGTGCAGGTCCTGCCCGGTGATGGCGTCGACCTCGGCGCGGATCGCCTCGACCGGGCGCAGCGCGTTCCCGGTGACCTTCCAGGTGACGACGACGCCGGTGAGCAGCAGCAGCGGGCCGGCGACGGCGAGCCCGGCCTGGGTGATGTCGAGGGCCTCGTCGGCGGCGCGCAGCGAGGCGCCCGCGTAGACGGTGACGGGCCCGGCGGGGGTGTCGCCGGTGACGGCGGTGACGCGCTGGCGGTGGTGGTCCAGGAGCGGGTCGACGTCGTCGGTGGTGTGCGAGCCGGTGCGTCCGGCGGGGGTGATCGCGGGGCGTCCGGCCAGGTTGGGGCTGGCGGCGAGGACGGTGCCGCGGGCGTCGACGACCTGGAGGAAGTCGGTGCCGTGGCCGGTGTGCAGGACGGGGGTGAGCCGGCCCTGCGCGGCGAGCTGGGCGACGGTCTCGGCCTGCTGGCGGGTGGCCGAGGCGGCGGAGGCGACGAGGTCGGCGTGCAGGACGGCGAGCAGCCCGGCGCTGGCGAGGGCGAGGGCCGCGCCGAGGACCGTGCCGGCCGCGGCGGTGGCCCGGGCGCGGACGGTGCGCGGGACGAGGCGACGGGCGGAGCGCGGGACGAACTGCGGCTTGCGGTAGGGCACTTCAGCCGCCGGCCGGGTCGAGGCGGTAGCCGGCGCCGCGCATGGTCTGCAGGGCGGCACGGCCGAAGGGGGCGTCGATCTTGCGGCGCAGCGCGTGGATGTGGACCTCGACGACGCTGGGGTCGGCGTCGTGGTCGGCGTCCCAGACGTGGTCGAGGATCTCGCGCTTGGAGACGACCGTCCCGGCGCGGGCGGCGAGGTGCTCCAGGATGGCGAACTCGCGCGCGGTGAGGTGGGTGGGGGTGCCGGCCCGGGTGCAGGTGCGGGCGTTGGCGTCGACGACGAGGTCGCCGAGGGTGTGCAGGCGGGGCCGCTGCTGGTCGATGCGCCGGTGCAGGGCGCGCAGGCGGGCGAGCAGCACGACGAAGGAGAACGGCTTGGACAGGTAGTCGTCGGCGCCGGTGTCGAGGGCCTCGGCCTCGTCCCACTCGCCGTCCTTGGCGGTGAGCATGAGGATCCCGGCGCGGCAGCCGTTCGCGCGGAGGCGGGCGCAGACCCGGTAGCCGTTGAGGCCGGGCAGCATGATGTCGAGCAGGATCACGTCGTAGGGGTGGCGGTCGGCGAGGGCGAGGCCTTCGGGCCCGTTGTGGGCGGTGTCGACGGTGTGGCCGTCCGCCTCCAGGCCGCGGCGAAGCGCGGTGGCCATCCGGTGTTCGTCCTCGACGACGAGAATGTGCATCCGTTCAGGGTGCCAGGTGGTCCGTGGCGATCTTCGGCGGGCTTAAGCGCAGGTTCAGGAACGGTCCGCCATGATCGCCCCGCGCGGCCCGGGCGGTTCCGGGCGCGCGGAGCACGCCACGCAAGGAGAGCGCCCGATGACCGACTCCCCGTCGTCCAGCACCCCGTTCCCGCAGGGCCCGGACTCCGGCCCGGACTCCGGCCCCGAGCTCGGCCCCGAGGGCTCGAAGTTCGGTCCCGAGCCGGGGCCGCACACCGGCGCCGAAGAGGTTCCGCCGCTGCCGGCCAAGCGGCGCCGGGTGGCGCGGGTGCGCGCCTGGGCGGCCGGGCAGGAGCGCCGGATAGCCGCCGGGGTGGCCGCGGTCGCGCTGGTCGGCGCCGCGGGCGGGGTGGCGCTGACCGTCGTGCACGACGGGCACGGCCGGGACCAGGAGCGGGCGATGAGCTGGTCCGAGGACGGCTCCGGCGACCAGGCCGGCCAGGGCGGCCAGGGCGAGCACGGCGGCGAGGCCCGCAAGGGCGGCCACGGCGAGCACGGCGCCCAGGGCCACCGCCACCACGGCGGCGAGCAGGGCTCCGACGACCGGAACGGCGAGGGTCACGACGGCGAGGGCCGGAACGCCGAGGGCCAGGACGGCCGCGCCGGTGGCGCCCCCGCCCCGCTCCCGTCGGTCGCCGCCTCCGCCGCACTGGAGAAGGCGCAGGGCGCCGTCCCCGGCGGCCGGGCCGAGTCGCTGCAGCGCGTCACCGCGCAGGGCGGCACCGCCGCGTGGTCCGTCGTCGTCATCGGCCAGGACGGCGTCCGGCACCGGGTGACGGTGGACGGCGCGAGCGGTGAGCTGACCGGCAACACCGTCGTCGCCGCCCCGGGACGCTGACGTGGCCCAGCACTCGACGCTGACCCGGCCGGACGAACGGACCGGCCGGGCCGCCGGGGCGAACAAGGTCCCGCCGGTGGACGGCTGGTTCTGGCTGGTGAAGATCCTCACCACCGGCCTGGGCGAGGTGCTGTCCGACTTCCTCGCCCGCACCGCGGGGCCGGTCCCCGCGGTGGGCGGCGCCGGCCTGCTGTTCGTGGTGGCCATCGTGGTCCAGCTGCGACTGCGCCGTTGCGTGCCCGGCGTGTACTGGGCCGTGGTGGTCATGGTGAGCGTCTTCGGCACGATGGTCGCCGACGTGGCGCACGTCGCGCTCGGCGTGCCGTACGCGCTGTCGGCGGGCTCGCTGGCGGTGGCGCTGGCGGCACTGTTCGTGCTGTGGCACCGGGTGGAGGGCTCGCTGGCGATCGACCGGGTCACCGGGCTGCGCCGGGAGCTCTTCTACTGGGCGGCCGTGCTGCTGACCTTCGCCCTGGGCACCGCCGTGGGCGACCTGACGGCGGCGACGCTGAAGCTCGGCTACCTGGTCGCCGGCATCGGCTTCGCCGTGCTGATCGCCGTCCCCGCGCTGGCCTCGAAGGCCCGCTGGGTGGGCCCGGTGGCGGGCTTCTGGTGGGCGTACGTGCTCACCCGCCCGCTCGGCGCCTCGTTCGCGGACTGGGCGGGCGTGAGCCACGAGCGGGGCGGCCTGAACCTGGGCACCGGCCAGGTGAGCGTGGCGCTGGCCGTCGCGATGGCGCTGGCCCTCGCCCTGTCCGCCCGCGCGGCGCGGGCCAGGACGCGCCGGGCGCGGGCTGGACGCTCCGCCGCCTGACGTCTACATTGCTGTAGACGCCGCGGAGGCGTACGGCACACCCCCCGGACTGCCGTCCGCCTCCGCCGCGTCCTGCCCGGTGGCCGCGGGTCTCACCCGCGCTCGTCGATCACCCGCTTGATCTTCCCGACCGAGCGCTCCAGCGTGTACGGCTCGACCACCTCGGCCGTGACCGTCACGCCCACCCCGTCCTTCACCGCCCGGACGATCGCCGCCTCCGCCGCCGTCCGCACCTCCGCGGGCGCGTCCGGCCGCGCCTCGACGCGCACCGCCATCACGTCCAGCCGCCCCTGCCGGCCCAGCCGCAGCTGGAAGTGCGGCGCGACGCCCGGGGTGCGCAGCAGGATCTCCTCGATCTGGGTCGGGAAGACGTTCACCCCACGCAGGATGATCATGTCGTCGCTGCGCCCGGTGACCTTCTCCATCCGCCGGAACGCCGGCCGCGCGGTGCCCGGCAGCAGCCGGCTGAGGTCGCGGGTGCGGTAGCGGATGACGGGCAGCGCCTCCTTGGTGAGCGAGGTGAACACCAGCTCGCCGCCCTCCCCCTCCGCCAGCACCTCGTCAGTGAGCGGGTCGACGATCTCCGGGTAGAAGTGGTCCTCCCAGACGTGCAGGCCGTCCTTGGTCTCCACGCACTCCTGCGCGATGCCGGGCCCGATCACCTCGGACAGCCCGTAGAGGTCGACGGCGTGCAGGTCGAGCCGGTCCTCGATCTCGCGCCGCATCTCCTCCGTCCACGGCTCCGCCCCGAAGATCCCGATCCGCAGCGACGTGCCGCGCGGGTCGATCCCCTGCTTCTCGAACTCGTCCAGCAGCGTGAGCATGTAGGACGGGGTGACCATGATGATCTCGGGCCGGAAGTCCTGGATGATCTGCACCTGCCGCGCCGTCATGCCGCCGGACGCCGGGATCACCGTGCAGCCCGCCCGCTCGGCGCCGTAGTGGGCGCCGAGCCCGCCGGTGAACAGCCCGTAGCCGTACGCGATGTGCACCTTGTGGCCGGCCCGTCCGCCGGCCGCGCGGATCGAGCGGGCGACGACGTCCGCCCACATCGACAGGTCGTTCTCGGTGTAGCCGACGACGGTCGGGCGCCCGGTGGTGCCGCTGGAGGCGTGGATCCGGCGGACCCGGTCCATCGGGACGGCGAACAGGCCGAACGGGTATCCCTCGCGCAGGTCGGCCTTGGTGGTGAACGGGAAGCGGGCGAGGTCCGCCAGGCTGCGGCAGTCCCCCGGCCCGACCCTGGCGGCGTCGAACTTGCGGCGGTACAGCTCGACGTTGTCGTACGCGTGCCGCAGGGTGGCCCGGAGGCGGTCGAGCTGGAGGGCGCGCAGTTCGCCGACCGTCATCCGCTCGCCGGCGTCCAGCAGCCCCGGCGGGACGGGCTCGCCGAGGCGCCTCGGCGAGGCGCTCCCGGCTCCCTCGGGGACCCCGGCTTCTTCGGGCGCGCTGCTGGTCATCGTCGCTCCTTCGCAGGTCGGCCGGGCCCCCGCGGCCGCCCCGACCGATCGTTCGGCCGGGCGACCCCAGGGCCAGTAATCCAGGACGCGCCGCGGGTGTCAAGACATCGGGCCGACTCCGCGGAGCCCATCCGGATTGCGCAGTTCCGGCCCGTTCACGGCGAGATTTCCGGGGCCGAGTTGACGATCCGATATGAAAATCATTACGAATTTTTACCCGGATACGGCTACCACCGGCTCCCCCGCATGGTTCAGTGGTCCGGCTTCCCCTGCCACCCGGAGTGATCACCTTGCCCACGTCCCCCGCCCTGGTCAGCGCGCTGCGCGAACTCGGCGACCGACCCGCCGTCGTCGCCGGCGGCCGCTCGATCAGCGGCATCGGCCTGCTGCTCGGCGTCTCCCCGCCCGGCGGACTGCCCGGAGCCGTCGCCGCCAAGGTCGCCGCACACTCCGCGCTGCCCGCGAGCACCGCCCGCGCCGCCGAGCAGCGGCTGCGGCACTGGGCGGGCGTCCTCGGCCCGGAGCCCATCCGGCACACCCTGCTCCACCCCGCGACCGACCTCGCCGTCGAACTCGCCCTCGCCACCCTGCTGGCCGGCGGCACCGTCCACTGCGCCGACCCCGACCAGCGCCCCGAGGAGCAGCTCGCCGCCCTCGCCACCACCGGCACCACCCACCTCACGCTGCCCTCCGACCTGCTCTGGCGCCTCGCCCGCGTGCCCGGCCTCGCCGCCCACGACCTGTCCGCGCTGCGCCTCGTCCTGCACGTCGGCCCCGAGCCCCGGCAGGACGACGTCTACGCCGCCGTCGACGCGCTCGGCGCCGTCGTCGCCCACCTGCGCGAGCCGCACAGCGACGCCGAGGCCGCCGAGCACCGGTTGCGCGCCGCCGCCGCCACCGCCGCGACCGCCGCCTGGAAGCACGCCATCGGCATCACCGCCGAGCAGGTCCGCGACTTCGGCGCGCACCTCGACCACGCCGTCCTCGGCTCGCTCCTGCTGACCCTCCAGCAGTACGGCGTCCTCACCGACCCCGCCACCGGGCACACCGAGACCGAGATCCTCGACTCCGTCGTCGTCACCCCCGTCTACCGCCCCCAGGTCGTGCGCTGGCTCGACGCCCTCGCCCGGCACGGCCTGATAGCCCGGCACGACGACCGCTACGTCGGCGCGCCGCCGCTCGCCGCCGCCGAGGTCCGCGAGACCTGGCGCCCGGCCGCCGACGCCTGGGCCGACGGGCTCGGCCAGGCCGCCGCCCTCGACCGGGTCCGGCGCGCCGCCCTGCGCCTGCCCCGCCGGATCACCGGCCAGGAGCCGCCCCGCCCGGCCGTCCCCCCGCTGCGCTGGACCGCCGCCCGCGGGTACTTCGGCGCGGCGCTCGGCTCGCTCGTCCGCGGCATGGCCGAGGCGCACGACGGGCCCGCGCCGCTGCGGGTGCTGGAGCTCAGCGACGGCGACGGCACCGACACCGCGATCGCCCGCGCCCTGTCCGCCCGCCCCCGCCAGGTCGTCGAGCACCACCCGCTGCCCGACGGCGGCCGCTTCGACGTCGTCGTCGCCACCGGCGCCGGCGACCCGGACACCACCGTCGCGGAGCTCGTCCGCCTGCTGGCGCCCGGCGGCCGGCTGCTGCTCGTCGCGGCGACGGACGAGCAGCTCGACGTCCTCGTCACCACCGAACCCGACGCCCTCGAAGCGCCGGCGCCCGCGCCCGCTCCCGCCGAGGAGTGGCGCGCGGCGCTGACGGCGGCCGGCTGCGCGACCGTCCTCGCCCTGCCCGAGGACGGGCACCCGATGGGCCTGCTCGGCCAGCACCTGTTCGTCGCCCGCGTGCCCTGAGCCGCCGCACTAGGATCGAGGACATGGCCCAGTCCTCCCGGCACGCGGTCCCGCTCGCGTCGATCGCCTCGATCGCCTCGATCGCGTCGCTCGCCTCGATCGCCTCGATCGCGTCGCTCGGCTCGCTCGGCTCGCTCGGCTCGCTCGGCTCGCTGCTCTCGATCGGCTCGGTCGGGTCGATCCTGTCGATCGGCTCGGTGGGCTCCTTCCTGTCCATCGGCTCGATCGGCTCGTTCGGATCCGTGGGTTCCATCGGCTCGTTCGCCTCCGCCGGCTCGATCGGCTCCGCGCTCTCCGCCCTGTCCATCGGCGCCTGGCGTAGCGTCGGCTCGCTCGGCAGCGCCCGCGGCCGGGCCGCGTGGTCCCACCCGCCCCGGCGGCAGCACGGTGAGCATTTCGTGGTCGAGCGGTGAAGCCCGGGTCACGCACCGCCACCCGATGCGTACCATTTCGATACCGAAGCGGGGATGAGCTGCGAGGATCCTCGCCCGTCGGCCCCGGGCCCGGGTAGCATCCGCCTGGGCTCGTCACCGCCCGGCACGCGGGAGTTCGGGGACGGGCCCAGGCCTCCCGGCCGTGATGCAGGCGGCTCCTCCCGCCGTCGGCGGCCTCGGATCCGGGCGGCGGAACCCCGCGGGGCGTTGGCGGTCCCCGCGGACTCGACTCCGCGCGCCAGGGCAGTCGCGCGAACGGCGAAGGGCATCGTGTTGGCGGATCGGCTCACCGGCGGGGACTCCTCACTGCTGCGGCGGATCAACGCGGCGGTCACGCTCCGGGCGTTGCGGGCCGGCCACGCCGTGACCCTCACTCAGCTCGTCGGCGAGACCGGGCTCTCCCGGCCCACCGTCGAGGGCGTCATCGAGGGACTCGTCGACACCGGGCTCGTCGCCGAGGTCGACCAGCCCAAGGAGGACGGCCAGCCGGGCACCGGCCGCCGCGGCCGGCCCGCCCGCTGGTTCCGCTTCCGCGCCGAGGCCGGGCACATCCTCGGCATCGAGATCGGCGTGCACGACGTCCGCGTCATCCTCGCCGACCTCACCGGCGAGGTGCTGGGCAGTCACTTCAAGCCCGTCGACGAGACCCTGGAGGCCGAGGACCGGCTCGCCGCCGTCCGCACCGCCGTCGCCGAGGTGCTGCGCAAGGCCGGCATCTCGCGCGACAACCTGTGGGCCGTCGGCATCGGCACCCCCGGCATCGTCGACCGCGAGGGCACCATCCGGCTCGGCACGGCCATGCCCGGCTGGACCGGCCTCGACCTCGGCGTGCGGCTGCGCCGCTCCTTCCGCTGCCCCGTGCTGATCGAGAACGACGCCAACCTCGCCGCGATCGCCGAGCACTGGCAGGGCGCGGCGGTCGGAGCCGACGACGTCGTCTTCGTCATGGCCGGTCTCAGCCCCGGGGCCGGCTCGCTCATCAACGGCCGCCTGCACCGCGGGTACGGCGGCGCCGCCGGCGAGATCGGCGCGCTGCACCTGCTGGGCCAGGAGGTCACCCCCGAGCGGCTCCTGTCCACCACCGGCAAGCCCCTCAACCCGCTCGACGAGGCGGCCGTCGCCCGCGTCCTGCGGCTCGCGCGCGAGGGCGACGAGGTGGCCAAGGTCGCCATGGACCGCTTCCTGACCCGCCTCGTGCAGTCCGTCGCCGCCCTCGTCCTCGCGATCGACCCGCGCCTGGTCGTGGTCGGCGGGTGGGCCGCCGGGCTCGACGGCGTCCTGGAGCCGCTGCGCGAGCGGCTCGCCGAGTTCACGCTCCGCGCGCCCGAGGTGGCCCTGGCCGCGCTCGGCTCGGAGGTCGTCGCGATGGGCGCCCTGCGCGTCGCCCTGGACCACGTCGAGGAGCAGCTCTTCGCCGTCGACCCGCCCCGGGTCTGACACCTCCGGGTGGGCGAACGACCGAGGCCCGGACGCCTGTGGAGCGTCCGGGCCTCGGTCCGAGGGTGGTGCGATGTGGTTCGCGGGCCGCCGTGGCTCAGGAGGCGGCGGTTCAGGAGCCGACGGTTCAGGAGGCGGCGGTTCAGGAGGCGGTGCGCACCTCGGGAGACGAGGCGGCGGCGGAGGCCGCGACCGGGGTGACCTCGACGAGACCGGCCTCGCCGAAGGTGAGCTTGCAGGTGTCGGCGCGGTAGGTCGCGACGGCCAGCGCCACCAGGCGGCCGGCCGAGGCGTACTGGGTCGTCATCACCAGCACCGGCGAACCCGGCGGGCGCTCCAGCAGGACGGCCTCGTCGGCCTCGGCGACGCCCAGCTCGACCGCCCGGGACTCGCCGTCGACCTCAAGGCGCTCCAGCTGGCGCAGCACCGAACGGGCGCGGTCGCTCTCGGCGCGGAAGCCCGGCAGGTGCGGCAGCGCGGAGGCGGGCACGTGCAGCGACTCGGTGGCCACCGCCCGGCCCTCGACCAGCCGGACCCGGCGCACGGTGTGCACGGTGGCGCCCTCGGCGATGCCCAGGTGCTTCGCGAGCTGCGGGGAGGCCGGGGCGGTGGTGCAGTCCACCGTGCGCCAGGACTGGCTGCGCCCGGCACCGGGCCAGCCCTCCTCCTGCCGGTTGACCGGCACGCCGACGCGCGGGGCGGCGATCAGGGTGCCGATGCCGCGGCGGCGAACCAGGCGGCCCTCCAGCTCCAGCTGGTCGAGCGCCTGGCGCAGCGTCGCGCGGGCGACACCGAAGCGGGCGGAAAGCTCGCGCTCGTTGGGCAGCACCTGGCCGGTGGAGAACTCCGAGTCGATGGCGCGGAGCAGCACCGTGCGCAGGTGCCAGTACTTCGGCTCCGGTACCGACGTGAGCTGCCCTGTCGTCCCCACCGTGTCCTCCACCCTGTCGCGTCCGCCCGGCCGGAGTGGCGGGCTGAGAAGAGGGGCGGATCGCGGGCCCGCTGTCCGCTGTTGCGGCAGGTGGGAGAGCGGGCCTTTATCCGTCCTTCTTTATTAAAGGTCCTTGCAGTAAGCGACCCTAGGGGCAT
Source organism: Kitasatospora sp. NPDC057936 (assembly GCF_042887525.1). NCBI lineage: Bacteria > Bacillati > Actinomycetota > Actinomycetes > Kitasatosporales > Streptomycetaceae > Kitasatospora > Kitasatospora sp. NPDC057936. The sequence goes on along the minus strand of NZ_JBHVPD010000069.1, from coordinate 6,523 downwards.
CTCGCGGAGATGGTCAAGACCAATGGCACGGCTTGGTGCGACCGTCGCGGGACTTCATGCCGCGTTCACGTCATTCACGTCCGGACGCGCGTCACGGCGCGGGCCGTACGCATCCACTCGGTAGGCTGCCCGGGTGATCGTGGTGACGAGTGTGAACGTGAACGGAATCCGGGCCGCCGCCAAGAAGGGCTTCATCGAGTGGCTGGCCGCCACCGAGGCGGACGTCATCTGCCTGCAGGAGGTGCGCTCCGAGCCCGGCCAGCTGCCCGTCGAGCTCCGGGACCTGGACGGCTGGCACGCCGTCTGGGCCCCGTCCGTCGCCAAGGGCCGGGCGGGCGTCGCCGTCCTGTCCCGCGCGGAACCGCAGCGGACGGCGATCGGATTCGGATCAGAGGAATTCGACAATTCGGGCAGGTACGTGGAAATCGACCTCCCGGGCCTCACCGTCGCGAGCCTCTACCTCCCCTCCGGCGAGGTCGGCACCGAGCGCCAGGACGAAAAGGAACGCTTCATGGCGGAATTCCTCGTCCACCTCACCGCCCTGCGCACCCGCGCCGCCGCCGACGGCCGCGAGGTCGTCGTCTGCGGCGACTGGAACATCGCGCACCGCCCCGAGGACCTCAAGAACTGGAAGGCCAACCAGAAGTCCGCCGGCTTCCTCCCCGAGGAGCGCGCCTGGCTCTCCCGCGTCTACGACGAGGCCGGCTACGTCGACGTCGTCCGCGCCCTCCACCCCGACCGCACCGGCCCCTACTCCTGGTGGTCCTACCGCGGCCGCGCCTTCGACAACGACTCGGGCTGGAGGATTGACCTAATCGTATGCACTAAGAATTTGGCAAACAGGGCTATCGAGGCCTACGTCGAGCGCGCCGCCTCCCACGCCGAGCGCTGGAGCGACCACGCGCCCGTCACTGCCGAGTTCGACTTCGGTGATAACTGACCTACAAGCAGCAGCATTTGGGTAAAATCTGGAGGCGACACCGGATTTCGGCGCCCTAGGCGCAAGCCTTCTCCCGCCGGTGGACCAGGCCTACTATCTTGCCCGGGTCGTTTTTACAAGTCGATTCGCATCCCACCCTCCGAATGGGATACGGCATTGGGCGAAGAGCCGGTGACATGCATCAGCAAGGCCGGACACCTCCCCTACATCGCCAACCAGCAACCGGCTGACGACCGCCCAGGCCAAGCGGTTCGCCTCTGCCACGAATCCGACAACCCTCACGCCACCCCAATGTCAGCACAACTCCCGGCCAGCCACCAGGTAAAAAAGCAACCCAAATAACCAGTCAGGCAACACGACGAGAGGCCCCTCAAGATTTCCTCGAGGAGCCTCTCACCAGCCGGCAACCACAGTCGAATCTCTCCCATGTGCCCGAATATGGCTGCAGCGTTACTCGGGCCCTCTATTTCCCAAACTTGGGAATAAGACCGGAAAACTCGACCCTAGCCAGCCTATCGACCGCCCGCAAAATCTCACCTCTAGTTACAGCTGGAACCACGAGAACATTTGCCATTACGAAGTATCCACTCGAGGGGACTTCGTCCGAAACCTCTTGGGCCAGGCGCACCGGATCATAGACAGTCAGATCAAAAGCGGCCTCCTCCGTCGAAATGACCACATCAACCAGGTAGCCCTTGGCTTCAGTCTCGACCTCGTAACCGTCCATATACTCGGGAAACCTCAAGCTGTATGGAATCATCAAATTGCCCTCGCTCACCTTGTCTTGATATGAGACAGTGCGTCAGTGTACTCCTCCGGTGTTAGGTTAGCACCGGGTGCTGGCACAACCTCGAAGTGCCTGGGGTCGTTTCCTCGCTGAATGATTCGAAGAGAGTCAGGCACGCTACCCATGTCTATGCCATGCGGCACAAATCCCTTCCCGGCAACACTTTCGGGATTATCAAATACGGACAGGCCGTGCGTTTCCTTGACGAATCCTGTAGCCGGGTCCACCTTATAGTCATTCGGACGGGGAACGAAACTGGGCGACTCGCCTGCCCTCGCGCCCCGAAAACAGCTCTCTGGTCCAGGTCCAGCATTGTGCACCAGAATTGGAATTTCCGCAGCCAGCACATAGTACGTGTGAAGGTCGGAAACTGTGAGGTTGTAGGTGAAGACCTGCTGGTGATAGTTGTGTACGCCCGCTACGGTGACCGCGGCTCCGTCGGGCTCTCGGAGTTCTTCGCCTGCCTTGAGTTCGCTGGCTTCGGTCCAGCGTCCGTTGGTTAGGCTCCAGAAGGGGTGGTGCCAGGTGGTGGTCAGCGTCCGGCTCTGGGTCTGCCCTGATACGTCTGAGGTCGAAGCACCCTGGAACGACAAGTCGGTGAAGTCCTCGTCGTTTGGCGTCTCAGTGACGGCCGTTACGGCCTTACCGTCAGTTTCGCCAGTCTGGGGATCTGTCGCGAGAACCCGGTCTCCGACCTTAATTTGTTCGATTGACGTCTGCTGGCCGTCGGCCATGACGACCAAGGTTCCGGCGACGAAACTCTGACACAAACGAGCACGGGCTCCTGACGAGAGGCCGGAGAGCTCACCCGGCCTGCCGCCCCTGGCGGCCAGGCCCATCATCGAACCGGCAACCGCATTCGCTGTTCTCTCAGCCGGAGAAGGACCGAAAGGCGTTTCAAGCGGGGCCTGAATGGCTCCGTGCCCGGTCATTTGGCCTTCCAGGCCACAATCGATGTAGAGACAGTAGTGAGCCCGGAAGTAGTCGGCTTCTTCCTCGGTGGCACCGTATTGCCACATCCGCAGTGCCGCCCAGTCGACGGAGCTCTGACCAGAGTTGTACTTGATGCTTACGCGGACCTGCTCAGCGGTGGACGCGATTCTAACCGGTTCCTGATGCTGGGCCATTCCTGCGGTCTTCAGGAAGGAGCGCATAGTACGTTCTTCCAGGGAAGGACATGAGTTGTCGTTCCTGCAGTCGAATGATCCGTAACCCTTATTTCCTGTGTTCCCGTGATCACCTTCGAGGGGCCCAAGGTCGACCGGCAAATGAGCGCAGCCGGATAGATCACAGGACGGATCTGGCCTAAGGCCTGTCGGGTCAGAGAGGTTTACGGGATCGTTGTTGCTGTAGGCGTAGCCGTTCCACTGTTGCGGGTTGGTGGTGTCGAGGATCGGGTCCGGGCTGATGAAACGCCCGGTGTTGGGGTCGTACTGGCGTGCTCCGAGGTTGGTCAGGCCGGTGGCGTCGTCCTTGCTTCCGCCGACAAAGCCCTTGATACCGGCCCAGGCTGATGCGGCGGGCTGGGTGCCGCGGGGGTTGCCGAAGGGATCGGTGGGACGCCGGGTGACGGTCTGGTTTGCGTCGGTGTTGACTTGGACGCCGTTGGTGCCGTGCGGGTCTGCTGCCTGAATCAGGACGGTGCCGCCGCCGATGGCCGCGGTAACCCTGGTGTAGGTCAGGCCGCCGGGCGCGGAAAAGGAACGGACGTTGCTCGCTGAGCCGCTGGAGGTGTCGAGTGTGAGTTCGTCGGTGGGCAGGTTGAGTGTGGTCTTGCCGGGATTTCGGCGGATGAGCTGGTTGCCGTCGGCGTCGTAGAGGTAGGTCGTGGCGCCGGCCTGGCCGGTCTTGGTGAGGGAGTCGAGCTTGTCCTCGCCGTTCCAGGTCAGGCTAGCGGTACCGCTGGTATCGGTGATGGCCGTGGTTCGGCCCTTGGAGTCGTACTGGTAGCCGACGGCCTTGGTGCCTGCGGGTCCGGTGATGGTGGAGGTGAGAAGGGCGTGGGGCCCGCCGGTTCCGCCGCCGGTGTTGGACGCACTGGTGGGGGTGTTGGTGGTCTTGGCGGTTCCGAAGGTCTGGGTGGTGGTGGTGTCGTTGAGGCTGTTGCCGGTGATGTCGTGCTGGACGAGGCTCGTGCGGTTCCCGGTGGCGTCGTAACCGTAGGTGTTCCAGTACGGCGCCGGGCCTCCGATCGTGCGTCCGCCGGGGCTGACGATGGCCGGGCCGCTCGCGTTGTTGCAGGCCCCGATTCCGGGGACGGTGGTGGAGCTGCCGGTGCCGTGCTTGGTGCCGGCCGAGTCGGTCCAGTCGGCGATGGTGGAGGTGCCACCGGTGTCAGTCCAGGCGTTGGTCAGCCGGCCCAGGTAGTCGTAGGTGAAGCACTGAGTGTCGGTTGCCGAGGCGTCCTGGATGTTCGCGACGGACGTGATCCGCCCGGACGGGGTGTAGGTGTAGCTGGTCTGGTCGATGGAGACGGTGCCGACCTGCCGGTCCACGAAGGAGTTGATGACCCGTCCGGTGGCCCAGTCGTATTGCTGTGTAGAGACGACCTGTGTGCCGTAGTCGCCAGCCGTGGTCCGCACGGGGCGAGCGAGGGCGTCGTAGTCGACCTGCTGGACGATGCTCTGGTCGAGGCTCGCGATGGAGAACAGGAGGCCCGTGATGGTTCGGGCGTAAGTGACGGACTCGGCCGGAAGTCCACCGGCTGCGGGAATGCTGCTCGCCGTCAGCGTGCCGAGAACTGGGCTGTAGGTGTTGGTGGTGGTGTAAGTTCCGGCAAGCGCTCCTTCGATGGGCGGGATGATGACGGAGGCCCCGAGGGGCCGGTAGGCCGTGTCGTAGCTGGTGACAGCCTTGGTGTAGGCCGCTCCGCTCGCGCCGCCCACGTAGCGGGTGGAAGAGGTGGGCTGGCCCTTGGCGAGGGTGTCGTAGGCCCAGGAGGCCAGCTGGTTCGCCGGCGCCACGCTCCCGTTGAACATGCCGGTTTTGCGACCGAGCAGGTCGTAGGTGTAGGCGAGGGTGTTGCCCTTGGCGTCGACGGTGTGGTCGATGCGCGAGTTGGCGTCGTAGAACGTCTGCGATGTACCGGTGTCCGGGTCGGACGCGGAGATCTGCCTTCCGCGCAAGTCGTAGGTGTTAGTCCAGGTGTTGCCGCTGCTGTCGGTGCGGGCAGTGGACTGGCCGGTCGGTGAATAGGTGTAGGTGGTGACGTCCGCGTCGGCGCCGTTGCCCGTAGCGGTGGGCGTGCGGTACTGCCACAGCGCGACGGGGTTTCCGCGAGCGTCTGTCACGGTCGAGCTCGGCGTGCCGCCGCTGGGCGGGATGGTGTCGGTCCGGTCCGCTCCCGGGTAGGCACTGGTGGTAGCCCACTGGGCGTTGCCGTAGGAACGGAACTCCGCTCGCACGACCCGCCCGTTGCCGTCGTAGGTGTTCCAGGTCTGGCCTGGTACCTGGCCGTCGGCTGCCGGCATGAAGATCGACTCGGTGGGGAACGACTTCCCCTCGTAGTACGCCGACGAGGTCTTGATCGCCCAGCCGTGCGTGTCGTACACGGTGTCGGTGATCAGGCGGCCGGTCGGTCGAGCGTCGCTCGTGCGCTGGTTCTGGCGCGGTCGGCCGAGGCCGTCGTAGATGTCGATGCTCACCGAGTAGGTGGCCGCGTCGTCGTTGAGTGTCTCGGTCTTGACGGTTGACGGCGCCGAGCTGCCCTTGACCCCGTAGGTGAACCTCCGGCTCGGGAGCTTCGCCGTCGGGCGGTCCGGCATCCAGACGGCGGTGAGCCGACCGAGCGCGTCGTACTGCTGGGTGATGACGCGGCCGTTGGCATCGGTGCTGCTCAGTGTCGACCCACGCGCCGGATCCTGCATGACCGTCGCGGTCCAGCCGGCGCCCATGGGCCCCACGGTCTGCACTTGGGTCGGGAGTGCACCAGCAGCCGGCGTCGGAAGGACCGTAGTCACCGCAGGAGTGATGGCCGGTCCGCTCAGCTGGGCGCCCGAGGCGTTGTAGGTGGAGCCATCGGTGGTCGCGTTGGTCAGTCCGCGGCCGTACACGTCGAAGGTCGCGCTGCCAGCCTGGGTGTAGACGGCGTTTCCGGCCTGGTCGAAGTGATCGAGGGCCTGGGAACTGGTCCCATCCCCCGTCGTACCGGCCCGGCCGAAGGCTTTGCCATCATAGATCGTGTGGCTGCCGGACAGGGTGTTGGCAGACGTGGCGCTACCGGCACAGGTGCCCTGGAACGCGATCTTCTCCGATACCAGCACCAACAGTTGCGGGTTGTCACTGACCGCGTAGCTGGTGGTCGCGCAGGTCTCGGGAGTGGCGACGGTACCGTCGCCCTTGTCGTCGACCTTGACGACACGGTTACCGTTGGCTGGCTCCGTGGTCGTGACCTTCGTTGTCGTACGCCATGTCCCGTCGGCAAGCCTGGATTTGGTGATCGCCGTGGTCTCGAAGTCCGGCCTCCAGGCATAGATCTTCGGCGCGCCGGCGCTCTGGGCGTGGGTCGCTGAGGTCTGCTGCCCGTTGTAGGTGGCTCCCGAGATGGCCGTCACTGTCCCACCAGCCTGGTCGAAGACCTCTGTGGCTACAACGCGGCCGGCGAGTTGGGCGCTGTCAGGGACGCTGCCGCCGAGGGGGCTGGGAACGTCGGGGACGGTGCGTAGGGTCTTGCCGTCGGCGAGATAGTCGCCGGCCATGCCCGGGTCTGTACGGTCTTCGGTGTAACTCCCGATCAAGGAAGAACACCTGATGAGCGACGTGATCGTCTCTGCTGAGGCGGTTGAGGAAGTCCGGCC
>NZ_JBHVPD010000068.1:0-58137 GCF_042887525.1 Kitasatospora sp. NPDC057936 | reverse complement strand
TTTGGTGTTTTCTGCTGGTGGGGGGGCGGGTGGGTGGCCGGCGGGGCGGGGGGGGGCGGGCGCCGCCGCCCCCGCCGCCCCCGTCCGGATCACCCGTGCGGATCACCCGTGCGGGACCACCGCCACCGGCGCCTTGGCGTGGTGCAGCACCGCGTGCGCGATGCGGCCGAGGCGCGGGCCGAGCTCGACCCTGCGGCGCTTGCGGCCGACGACCACCAGCGCCGCGCCCGCCGAGGCCTCGACGAGTGCCCCGGCCGCGCCCAGCCGGACCTCCTCGACCACCTCCACGCCGGGGTGCAGCTCCCGCTGCCCGGCCAGGGCGAGGGAGAGCATCTTCTCCTCCATCGCCTCCAGTTGGGAGATCTCCGCGGCCTGCGGCACCCAGCCCGCGTACGCGAACACCGGCGGCAGGTCCCAGCCGTGCACCGCCCGCACCCGCGCCCGGCGCCGGGCGGCCTCGGCGAACGCGAAGCCGAGGACGCCCTCGTCCGGCTCCTGGACGTCGACGCCGACCACGACGTCCGACCCGCCCGCACCCTCCTGCCGCTCACGCACCACGACCACCGGCACACTGCTGCGCGCCGCCACGGCCATGCCGACGGAGCCGAGCATCAGCCCGGCGAAGCCCCCGAGCCCGCGCGAGCCGACCACGAGCAGGCCGGCGTCCTCGGCGGCGGCGACCAGGCCGTCGACGGGCGCGTCGAGCACGACGTCCGTCCGCACGTCGAGGCCGGGGTGGGCGGCGCGCAGCTCGGCGGCGGCGTCGGCGAGGACGCGCTCGGCGGCGGCCGGCAGGTGGTCGGGCTCGGCCATGGCGTTGCGGCCGTCGGTGAGCCACGGCCAGGCGTGCACCAGGCGCAGCGGCACCCCGCGGCGTTCCGCCTCCCCGGCGGCCCAGCGGGCGGCGGCGGCGCTGCCGGTCGAGCCGTCGACCCCGGCGAGTACGAGTGGCGTCATGGCAGGAGGTCCTTCCCTCGGTGGCCGTTGCCGGACGGTGGGTGTGCTGACGTTCCGTCCGCTGCTCCCCCACCCTCTCCGGCCACGCCGCCCGCGCGGCAGAGGCCGCAGGGCCCCCGGGGACGGGACGAAAGGCCCGCCCGACGGAGCCTACGGGCGACCCCGGGGTGCGGCGGGGCGACACCCGGGCACTACCGTGAATCCGACAATCCTCCCGGTCAGGGCGCTCCTGACCCGGGGTGCGGCGGGCGACTGGAGGAGTACGGGTGGGCGGCGCGCAGGGGATTCCGGCGGACGGCACCCCCGCGGCCGGCGGCGGCGCGCGGATGCCCCGACTGCGGCTGGACGAGCTGCTGGAAGAGCTCCAGTGGCGCATCGACGCGGCCCGCGGCACCCAGGACCGCGTGCACAGCCTGCTGGAGGCGGTCCTCGCGGTCGGCCGGGAGCTGGACCTCGCCCAGGCGCTGCACCGGATCGTCGAGGCCGCCGCCGATCTGGTGGACGCCCGCTACGCCGCGCTCGGCGTGATCGGCGCGGACGGGCACTCGCTGTCCGAGTTCCGCACGGTCGGGATGACGGACGGGGAGATCGCCGAGATCGGCCCGCCGCCGTCCGGCCGGGGCATCCTCGGCGAGCTGATCCGCGACCCGCGCCCGCTGCGCTGCCCGATGCTGTCGGACCACCCGGCCTCGGCCGGGTTCCCGCCCGGCCACCCGCCGATGACCACCTTCCTCGGGGTGCCGGTGCGGGTGCGCGGGGAGGTGTTCGGGAACCTGTACCTCACCGACAAGCGCGGCGGCCTGGACTTCGACGCGGACGACGAGGCGGTGATCTCGACGCTGGCCGTCGCGGCCGGGGTCGCGATCGACAACGCGCGGCTGTACGAGGAGGCGCAGCGCCAGCAACGCTGGCTGCGGGCGAGCGCGGAGATCACCCGGAGCCTGCTGTCCGGCGCGCCGCGCCTGGCGGTGGTGGAGCTGATCGCCCGCCGGGCGCGGGAGATCGCCGGCGCCGAGCTGGCGGACGTGTCGATGGCGCCGGCCGAGCCGGGCGAGCGGGCACAGGAGCTGGCGGTCGAGGTCGCGCTGGGTGGCACGCCGGCCGAGCGACTGGGGGTCACGGTGCCGGTGGACGGCACGTTGTCGGGGGCGGCGTACGCCTCCGGTTCGCCGGTGACCAGTGACGGGCTGGCCTGCGACGGACGGTACCCGGCGGGCCCGGCCGGGCGGTTCGACGGGCTCGGGCCGGCGGTCGCGGTGCCGCTGGGCACCGGCTCGGGGTACGGGCGGGGCGTGCTGCTGCTCGCGCGGGCGGCCGGGCAGCCGGCCTTCAGCGCGGCCGAGACGGGCCCGCTGCTGGGCTTCGCGGACCAGGCCGCGCTCGCCCTCGAACTGGCCGAACGACGACGCGACGCCGAGCAGTTGACGCTGCTGGAGGACCGCGACCGGATCGCCCGGGACCTGCACGACCTGGCGATCCAGCGGCTGTTCGCGACCGGGATGACGCTGCAGAGCGCGGGCCGGCTGATCGACAGCCCGGCGGCGGCCGACCGGGTCGGGCGGGCGGTCGCGGACCTGGACGAGACCATCAAGATCATCCGTTCGACGATCTTCGGCCTGCGGGCCCACAGCGAGCCCGACCGCGGCCTGCGGGCGCGCACCACGCGCGCCGTCACCGAGGCGCAGGCGACGCTCGGCTTCCCGCCCCGGCTGAGCATGGAGGGCCTCCTCGACACCGACGTGCCGCAGGAGCTGGCCGAGCACGTGGTCGCAGTGCTCGGCGAGGCGCTGAGCAACGCCGCCCGGCACGCCGGGGCGGGCCGGGTCGAGGTGACGCTCCGCGCGATCGCCGGGCGGGTCTCGCTGACCGTCGTGGACGACGGCGCGGGTCTGCCGGAGGGCGGCCGGCGCAGCGGGCTGCGCAACCTCGCCGAGCGGGCCGAGCGGGTGGGCGGCACGTTCGAGGCGGGCGCGGCCGAGGGCGGCGGCACCCGGCTCATGTGGTCCGCCCCGCTCAGATCCTGACGCTTCGTCGGATCGGCGACGCTCCGTCACCGCACCACCACTCCCCGGTCGCCCGGCCGGGCCCTTCCCCACCCGAAGCGCCGAAGTATCGGGCCTGGATTCACAGTTCGCCCACACCCTCCTGGAAGAACATTCCCAACGGACATTGTCCCCACGCATGTTCGAAGGTAGAGTCGCCGTTCGCCGAGCACGGATGAGCACTTCTGAGCGTCATTTGGGGCGGGCATGTCAAATATTCGCGGTACCCTCCAGGTCGTCCCCGACCTGTTCGACGTGTTCACCGAAATGGCACGTCGATATCCCGACCGTCCGGCGATCGTCCACCGTGGACGCGCCCTGACCTACCGCCGGCTCCACGAGTCGGCGAACGCCCTGGCCACGCGCCTGGGCGCCGATCCGGGCACGGTCGCCGTACCGGCCGTGCACACACCGGAAACCGTTGTCGCGCTGCTCGGCGTCCTCGCCGCCGGCGGCGCCTATTGCCCGGTCGATCCGGCATTTCCGGGGCCTCGCCAGGAGGCCATGACAACCGCGGCCGAGTGCCGCTCGGCAGTCGTCACCGGAACCGCCCTGTCACCCCAAGTCGGGCTTCCTTCGGTCGAGTTACCCGAGGCCCGGGAATTCCCCGGGGACCCGCCGGAGCCGGGCTCCGCACAACGCGCCGAGAGCGCCACCGAGGACGCCGGGGAACGGCCGGCGTACATTCTCTTCACGTCGGGTTCGACCGGGCAGCCGAAACCCGTCGTCACTCCCCGTCGCGCACTCGCGGCGACGGTCCCCTCCCTGCGCGAGCTGTTCGGCCTCACGCCGGACGACCGCGTGCTCCAGTTCGCCTCCCTCAACTGGGACACCTGCTTCGAGGAGATCCTGCCGACCCTCGCCACCGGCGCCGCGCTGGTCGTCGACCCCGACGCGCACAGCGGCTCGTTCCCCCGCTTCCTGCGGATGGTCGAGCGCGAAGGCGTCACCGTCCTCGACCTGCCGACCGCCTTCTGGCACGAACTCGTGCTCCACCTCGCCGAGGACGGGCTCACCCTGCCCGACTGCGTCCGGCTGCTGGTGATCGGCGGCGAGGCGGCCAGCCCCGCCCGGCTGGCCGACTGGAGCCGGCTGCGCACCGGGCGGATCCGGCTGCTCAACACCTACGGCAGCACCGAGACCACCATGATCACGCACGCCGTGGACCTGCACGGCCCGCTCGCCCCCGGGCGCGCGTGGGACCGCACCGCGCGGGCGCCGATCGGGCGGGCCCTCCCCCATGTGCGCGAACGCATCAGCGACGACGGCGAGTTGATGATCGGCGGGCCGGCCGTCGCCCTCGGCTACCGCGGCCTGCCAGAGGCCACGGCGGCACGCTTCACCACCGTCGACGGCGAGCGCTGGTACCGCACCGGCGACCGCGTCGCCGCCGGGGACGGCGGCGTCCTCACCCACGAGGGACGCCTGGACGGCGAGGTGAAGATCCGCGGCGTCCGGGTCGACCCGACCGAGGTCGAGGCCCACCTGGCCGCCCACCCCGGCGTGTCGGCCGCGGCCGTCACCGCGGCGACCCTCGCGGGGCGCTCGGCCCTCGTCGCCTACGTCGTGCCGCGGCCCCACGCCGACAGCACCACCCTCGACACCGAACTACTGGCCCACCTGCGGGAACGCGTGCCCGGCCACCTCGTACCCAGCCGGGTGACCGTCGTGCCCCGGCTCGTCCTCACCGCGAGCGGCAAGGTCGACCGCGCCGGCTGCCACCGCCGCTACGCCGTCTGACCCCGTGGCCCCTGCCACCTCCACGACCAGGTCGAAGGAGACCCCCATTGAGCGTTGACACCACCACCCCGGCCACGCCCGACGACGTCGTGGCCATCTTCCGCCGCGTCCTCCAGCGCGAGGACGTCACGGCCGACTCCGACTTCTTCCAGCTCGGCGGCGACTCGCTGATCGCCACCCGGGTGCTCAGCGCCGTCGCGCGGGGCCACGGCGTCGAGCTAACCTTCGAGGAGTTCCTGGCCGAGCCCACCCCGGCCGGCCTCGCCGGGAGAATCACGGGGGCGGTGTGACCCCCCGGGCCGCCGTCGTCGTCGGCGCCGGCCTCGCCGGCCTCACCACCGCCGATCGCCTTGCGGCGCAGGGGATCGACGTCACCGTCCTGGAGGCCAGGGACCGCGTCGGCGGGCGCACGCACGGTATCGAGGTCGCCCCCGGCCGGTGGATCGACGGCGGAGCCGCCTACCTCGGCGAACGGCACACCGACCTCCTGTCCCTCATCGACGAGTTGGGCCTCAAGACCGCGCCGACGACGATGCCCGGTGCCAGCCGCTTCGCCCTCGGCGGCGAACACGCCACCCGGGACGGCCGGTTCCCGCCGCTGAACGCCGTCGCGCTCGGCGACCTGTTCGAGCAGCTGGACGAACTCACCTCCGCCGTCCGGCCGGAGGAGCCCTGGCTCACCCCCGGCGCCGAACACCTGGACACCCTCACCGCCGCCGAGTGGGCCGAGCAGCACCTCGCCCACCCCGACGCCCGGCTCTTCTTCCCGCTCTTCCTCGGCGAGATGATGGCCGCCGACCCGGCCGACCTCTCCGTCCTGCACATGGCGTTCTACCTGCGCTCCGGCGGCGGACTGCGCTACCTCAACGCGTTCGAGGGCGGCGCCCAGCAGGACCGGGTCGCCGGCGGCGCGCACCAGGTGTGCGAGCGGCTGGCCGAGCGGCTCGGCGTGCGGGTGCGGCTCGGCGAACCCGTCCGGGCCGTGCACCAGGACGCGGGCCGGGTCACCGTCGTGACCGATCAGGGGAGTTACCGCGCGGACGTCGCCGTGCTGGCACTGCCGCCACTGCTCGCCGACGCGATCGAGCACCGCCCCGGGCCGCCGCCGCACCGGGCCGGCGAACGCACGGCGCGCGGCTGCGCGATCAAGGCGAGCCTGGTCTACCCCGCGCCGCTCTGGCGCGACCACGGCCTGTCCGGCTGGTCGGTCAACGCCCACGGCCCGCTGCTCTCCACCGTGGACGACACCCCGCCCGAGGGCGGACCGGGCGTCCTCACCGGCTTCGTCACCGGCGCCGAAGCGCACCGCTTCGCCACCCTCAGCGCCGGGGAACAGCGCGAGGCGGCCGTCCGACAGGCCGCGCAGCTATTCCCCATGCTGCCCGAGCCCCTCGCCTGCCACGTCACCGACTGGGTCAACGAGCCGTACAGCCAAGGCTGTTACGCCGCCCTGCTCGGCCCCGGCGACTGGCTCGCGCACGGCCCTGCGCTCACCGCCCCGCACGGCCGGGTGCACTTCGCCGGCACCGAGACCAGCACCGCCTACTTCGGGCTCATGGAGGGCGCGATCCGCTCCGGCCACCGCGCCGCCACCGAGATCCTCGCCCGGCCCTGATCCACACCCCTTCCGCCCGGCACCGGCTCCACGAGAGCCGCGCGCCCGGCACCCCACGTCGGGAGACCGCCATGAACGACCACAGTTCCGTCGCCCCGCTCGCCGCCAGAGAGCGGCTGATGGCCGAACCCGCCCTCGGCGCGGGCAACTTCCTGGACCACGCCCTCGCGGCCAACCCGCACCGCACGGTCCCGTTCGTCTTCACCCACCGCACCGACCACCGCGGCGAGGTCGTGCTGCGCGGCCACAGCCTGCTCGACCTCGCCGCCCTGCGCGACCGCTACGCCGCCTGGTACCACGCCAACGGCGTGCGCCCCGGCGAGCCGGTGGCGGTCGTCGTCGGCGAGGGCCTGGAACCGCTGCTGCACTTCCTCGCGCTCACCGCGCTCGGCGCCGTCCCCGCACTGGTCAACGACGCGCTGCGGCACGACGTGCTGGTCCGCTACCTCGACCACGTCGGCGTGGTCGGCGTCGTCGCGGACGACACCACCCGGCTCGCCGCCGCCTACCGCGAGGACCCGCAGCGCCGCCCGCGCTTCCTCGCCCTCGCCGCCGAGGTGCGCGCGTTCGACGCCGACCGGGCCGGGCTGCCCTCGGCGTACCCGCACCGGCACGGCCCGGACGACGTCGTCGCGCTGATCCACTCCTCCGGCACCACCGGCACCCCGAAGTCCACGATGCTCTCCCACCGCGGGTTCTGGGACGGCAAGCAGCCGCGCATGGTGCGCTTCCCGGCCGAGCCGTACGACCGGCTGATGTCGCTCATGCCGCACACCCACGCGGGCGGCCTGAGCTACTTCCTCACCGCCGTCCTGCTCGGGCTGCCGACCGTCGTCATGTCCGACTGGCGGCGCGCGGCCGTCGAGCCGGTCATGGAGGCGTTCCGGCCCACCATGGTCGCCTCCTTCCCGCGCACCTTCGTCGAGCTCGCGACCGGCGAACTGCCCGTGCGCGGGGCCGCGAAGGTGCACTCCTGGTTCAACACCGGCGACAGCGCCCACCACGGACACATCCGCCGCCTGGTGACGCTCGGCGAACGGCCGGCCGGGCTGATCCGGCCCTGGCTGCTGCCGCAGGAGCGGGCCGAGCAACCCGCCCTGCCCGGTTCGCAGTTCATCGACGGCCTCGGCTCCTCCGAGATGGGCATGGCGCTGTTCGGCCAGATCACCACACCCGAGAGCGCCCGCGACGACCGCTGCGTCGGCAAGCCGCTGGAGGTCGTCGAGAAGGCCGCCGTGCTCGGCCTCGACGGCACCGAACTCCCGGACGGCGAGGTCGGCTTGCTGGGCGTCGTGTCCCCCTCGCTGACCCCCGGCTACTGGAACGACCCCCGGCTGACCGCCTCCTTCGAGCTGAACGGCTACTGGCTCACCGGCGACGTCGCCCGCCGCGACGCCGACGGCCGCTTCTACCACCTCGACCGGACGGTGGACGTCATCGACACCGCGGACGGCCCCGTCCACAGCCTCCCGGTCGAGGAGGTGCTGCTCGCCGACTGCGCCGGCCTCGTGCGGGACTGCTCGGTGATCGGCGTCCCCGCCGAACACGGCCAACTACCGGTCGCCGTCGTCCAGTTGCAGGCGGACGCCGAGGCGAGCAGCCCCGACGAGGTCCAGGCGGCCGCCAACCGGGCCCTGGCCGCCGCCGGCCTCGCCCCGCTCGCCGCCGTCCGGATCGCCCGGACGCCCGGGGACTTCCCGCTCGGGCCCACCGGGAAGGTGCTCAAGCGCGAGCTGCGCACCCGGCACGCCGCCCTCCTCGCCCGCCCGTAGCCCGGCCATGGACCACCACGTGATCCGCCAGCCGTACCAGTACACCCGCACCGCGCTCGCCGAGCCGGACTGGCGCCGCCTGCCCGGCTGGCGCGACGTGACCGCCGCCCAGTGGCGCGACCCCCAGTGGCAGCGCGCCCACTCGGTCAAGAACGCCCGGCAGCTGCGGGCCCTCGCCGGCCCCCTCCTCGACGACCGCTTCTACGACGAACTCGCCGCCGACCAGGCCGGGTTCGCCACCATGGCGATGCTCCTGCCGCCGCACGTGCTCAACACCATGGCCCCGCACGCACCGGCCCGGCCCGGCCCGTTCACCGACGCGTTCCTGGCCGACCCCGTCCGCCGCTACATGCTGCCCGTGCGCGGCGACCGGCACCCGCGCTGGCCCAGCCACCCGCTGGCCGAGCGCGACTCCCTGCACGAGACCGACATGTGGGCGGTCGAGGGCCTCACCCACCGCTACCCCACCAAGGTCCTCGCCGAACTGACCTCCACCTGCCCGCAGTACTGCGGCCAGTGCACCCGGATGGACCTCGTCGGCACCTCGACCCCGCAGGTCACCAAAGCCCGCCTGGCACTGCGCCCCGCGGACCGCCAGGAGCAGATGCTCGACTACCTCAAACGCACCCCGTCCGTGCGCGACGTCGTCGTCTCCGGCGGCGACCTCGCCAACGTGCCCTGGCCGCGCCTGGAGTCCTTCCTGCTGCGGCTGCTGGACCTCGGCTCGGTGCGGGACGTCCGGCTCGCCAGCAAGGCCGTGGTCGGCCTGCCCCAGCACTGGCTCCAGCCGCAGGTGCTGGACGGGCTGGCCCGGGTGGCGGCGGTCGCGGCCCGCCGCGCCGTCAGCCTGGCCGTGCACACCCACGCCAACCACGTGCAGTCGGTGACCCCGCTGGTCGCCGAGGCCGCCCGGGCGCTGCTCGACGCGGGCGTGCGGGACGTGCGCAACCAGGGCGTCCTCATGCGCGGCGTCAACGCGACCCCGGAGGCCCTGCTGGACCTCTGCTTCGCCCTCCAGGGCGAGGCGAACATCCTGCCGTACTACTTCTACCTCTGCGACATGATCCCCAACGCCGAACACTGGCGGACCCCGCTGCACCAGGCCCAGCGCCTCCAGGAGGCGATCATGGGCTACCTGCCCGGCTACGCCACCCCGCGCATCGTGTGCGACGTGCCGCACGTCGGCAAGCGCTGGGTGCACCAGGCGGTGGCCTACGACCGCGAGCGCGGGATCTCGTACTGGACGAAGAACTACCGCACGAGCGTGGAGTCCGGCGGCGGGGGCACGGACGCCCCGCTCGACCGTCGCTTCCCCTTCTACGACCCGGTGGACACCCTGCCCGAGACCGGCCGGCGCTGGTGGTCCGGCCCGGCCACCAGGTCCGCACGGCCAGAACTTCTCGAACCGCGAGGAGCACGATGAGCCAATCCCCCACTCCCGACGGCCCGTTGCGCCGGCTGTGCTGGATCTTCCCCGACCGGGAGTCCTCCCGGATGGCCGCGCTGTGGCACCCCTTCTTCTGGGACCTCTACGCCGAGTGCGCAGCCGACCTCGGCCTGCGCTGGACGAGGAACGCCCCGGAGTCCGTCAGCGTCGACGCCACCGGCCCCGGCCGCCCGCGCGTCTACGTCGACGAGGAACCCGTGACCCCCGAGGACACGCTGTTCATCACCGCGCTCTACTCCCTGCCGTACCAGTCGATGGACGTCTTCAACCAGTACGCGCTCTACGCGGTGCTCGAACAGGCCGGCTTCTACCTGCCGTTCCCGCCGCAGGTGTCGCTGATCGGCAACGACAAGCTCGCCACCCTCCTCTACCTGGCCGGCTCCCCGGTCCCGACGATCCCGACCGTCCGGATCGGCACCGGGCGGGACATCGGCAAGCACGAGTACGAGGTGGCGCTCGGCGGCATGACGTACCCGGCGATCGTCAAGCCGTCCGGCTGGTGCGGCGGGGGCGGGATCAACCTGGCCCGCGGCCCGGAGGACGTCCGGGGCCTGGCCAGCCTCGCCCAGGGCGGCGACACGACGCTCGTCGTGCAGCCGTACCTCGGGGACGGCACCGTCGACTACCGCGTCTACGTTGTCGACGGCGAGCCGTACGCGGTGCTGAAGCGCACCCCCGAGGCCGGCTCCCCGGTGGCCAACGCGAGCCGCGGCGGCAGCATGGAGTTCCCGCCCGTGCCGCCCGAACTCGCCGAAGCCACCCGCTACTTCGCCGAGAAGCTGCCGATCCCGTTCTTCTGCGTCGACTTCCTGCACGACGGCACGACGTACTGGTTCTCCGAACTCGAACCCGACGGCGTCATCGCCCCCGACCACACCGACCCGCACCGCACCCTCCAGCGGGACGTCACCCGCGCCCGGTTCACCGCCTACCGCGACGGCCACGCCAAGTGGCTCGCCGACGGCGCCCGGCCGCTGACCCTCGACCACCGGACGGACCTCCGATGACCTCCTTCTCCCTCCTGCCGGAGGAAGCCGCCCCGCGCCTGTCCGTCGCCCGGCGCACGCTCGACCGCCTGCGGACCGTGCCCGGACTCGCAGGCCGCTACGACGGCCACCCGGACGTCCGCACCCTCGACGGCCTCGCCGCGCTCCCGCCGCTGGCCAAGGACGACCTCAACACCGCCCTCGCCCACCTGGAGCCGGCCGCCGAGCACGCCGCCACCTGGCTGTTCCAGAGCGGCGGCAGCACCGGCGCGCCCAAGGTCGGCTACGCGCCGACCGGCTTCTACATGGCCGGCGTGCACGCCCACTGGCAGCCGCTGGACCGCTCGGACGTCTTCGTCAACGCGTGGGGCGCCGGCCGGATGTGGGGCGCGCACTTCCTCGCCGCCGCGCTCGCCGACCTCTCCGGCTGCCGGATCATCGCCCTCGGCTCGGTCGCCAGGGACGAGTACGGCGGCTGGCTGGAGTTCATGGCCGCGCGCGGCGTGACGGCCGTCGGCGGGACGCCCAGCGTCCTGCGGCTCTGGTTCGCGCACGCCCGCGCCGCCGGGATCCGGCTCCCCGCGCTGCGCAAGGTGCTGTGGCTCGGCGAGGCGTGGCAGCCCCAACTCGCCGAGGACCTCGCGGTGGTGGCCCCGCAGGCCCGCCGCTGGGGCATGTTCGGCAGCACCGAGACCTGGGTGGTCGCCACCAACACCCCCGACTGCCCGCCCGACACCTTCCACCCCTTGCCGGACCAGCTGGTGCACACCGACCGGGACGGCCTGCTCGACTTCACCACCCTCAACCCGCACATGCTCAACCCCGTCCTGCGCTACCGCACCGGCGACGCGGGCGAGTTGACGACCTGCCCGTGCGGCCGGCCGGGCCCGGCGATGCGGGTGCTCGGCCGCCGCGACAGCGTCGTCCAGGTCCGCGGCCTCGGACTGGACGTGGACGAGGTGATCGCCCACGCGGAACGCACGCCGGGTGTCGCCCGCGCCCAGGTGGTGCTCACCCAACAGGGCGGCCGGGTGGCGGAGTTGGAGGTCCTCCTACTGACCGACCCCGATGCCTCGCCGGACACCGACGGGCTGCGCACGGAACTGCTGGCCGCCACCTTCACGCTGAGCACCGCCTTCCAGCACGACCCCGGAAACGTCCGCGTCCGCGCGGTCACCGAGCTGATCGGCAACGACCGCACCGGCAAGACCGCCGCCCTGGTCGTGCGGGAGGAGGCGTGAACACACGGCTGGGCCGCGGGTTCAACCTGTTCTGGGGCGGCCAGACCGTCAGCCTGGTCGGCGACAAGGTCACCGTCTTCGTCGTCCCGACCCTGATGATCTTCGTGCTGCACGCCTCCGCTCTCCAGGTCGGCGTCGTCGCGATGGCCCAGTACCTCGGCATCCCACTGCTCGGGCCGGTCGCCGGCGTCCTGGTCGACCGCTGGGACAAGCGGTGGACGATGCTCGGCTGCGACCTCGTCCGGCTCGCCGCCGTCGCCGCGATCCCGCTCGCGTACTGGCTGGACGTGCTCTCCACGCCGCTGCTGTTCGGCTGCGTCGCGGTGATCAGCGGCGCGACGATCTTCTTCAACGTCGGCTACCTCGTCGCCGTCCCGGCCGTCGTGCCCGAGGACGGCATGGTCCGCGCGTACTCGCGCCTTGAGGGCAGCGGCTCCGTCGCCGAGGTCGCCGGGCCCTCCATCGCCGCCGCCCTCTACAGCGCGCTCGGCGTCGGCGCGCTGCTCGTCGACGCGGCCAGCTACCTCGTCTCGGCCGTCTGCTTCCGGTCCATGCGGCCGTGGGGCGAGCGGACCGTCGAGGAGGGCTCGGTCCGGGAGCGGCTCACCCGCGGCTTCCGGCTCAACTGGGCCGACCCGGTGCTGCGGCGCGTCGTGCTGGCGGCCGTCACGCTCAACTCGGGCGGACCGGTCTTCGTCACCGTCCTGCCGGTGCTCGCCTACCGCGGACTCGACGTCTCCGTCGGGGAGTTCGGCGCGGCCATGTCCGTCGCCGCCCTCGGCGCGCTGGCCGGCGCCCTCGTCGCCCCGCGGCTCAGCACCCGCTTCGGCCTCGGACGCACGATGGCCTGGTCGCTGCTCCTGCACTGCCTGGTCGGCCTCGGCGTGCTCGCCGCGCCCGCACTGCCGGCCGGGCCGGTGATCGCCGTGAGCATGGGCTGCTACGGCTTCTTCATGTCCTGCATCAACGTGTGCAGCGCGCCCACCCGGCAGTCCCGGATGTCCGCCCGCAACCAGGGCGTCATGCACGCCGCCTTCCGGACCGTCACGTGGGGCGTGATCCCGCTCGCCGCGCTCGTCGGCGGCCTCGCCGTGACGCTCCTGACCGGGCCGCTCGGCATCCTCGACGCCGCCCGGACCGTCATGGCGGGCGGCACCCTGCTGGCCGCCTGCTCCTTCCTCCCGGCCCTCGGCATCCAGCCCCTGCTCGACGCGGCGGTCCCCGAGCCGGCCGCCGAGCTCGCGGAGAGCACGCCGTGAGCGCCCGGGAGCGGGTGCTCCTGGTCACCGGGACGTCCTCGGGCATCGGCCTGGCCACCGCCGTCGCGGCGGCCCGCGCCGGGTTCACCACCGTCGCCTCGCTGCGCGACCCCGCCCGCTCGGGCCCGCTGCGGGAGGCGGCCCGCCGGGCCGGCGTCACCCTGGACATCCGGCACCTCGACGTCACCGAGGCCGCGTCCGTCGACGACTGCGTGGACGACGTCGCGCGGACGTACGGGCGGCTGGACGCCGTCGTCAACAACGCCGGCGTCGCCAACTCCGACCCGACGCTGGAGATGTCCACCGACGCCGCGCTGCGCGCCAACCTGGAGGTCAACTTCTTCGGCGTCGCCGCCGTCAGCCGCGCCGCGATGCCCCTGCTGCGGGCCTCCGGCGGCCGGCTGGTCACCATCGGCAGCGTGCACGGCGTCATCGGCCAGCCCTTCAACGAGGCGTACTGCGCGGCCAAGTTCGCCGTCGAGGGGTTCATGGAGGCGCTCGCCCCGGTGGCCGCCGCGCACGGCGTGGGGGTCTCGATCGTCGTCCCGGGCTTCGTGCCGGACTCCTCCTTCGGCATCTTCCCGGACGTGAACCGGGAGACCCTGCGCGCCGCTTCCGGCCCGTACGCGCCCACCTTCGCGGGGTACCTGGAGTGGCTCGGCTCGCAGGGGTGGGAGGCCGTCGGCCAGCCCGCCCGGGAGGTCGCGGCCGTCGTGGTGCGCACGCTCTCCGAGGAGGACCCGCCGTTCCGGGTGCCGACCGGCCCCTGGGCCTCCGAGTACCTCGCCGCCAAACTCGCCGACCGCGACGGCTCGGCCGTCCGGCGGCTCGCCCGCACCTGGCTCGGGCAGTCCGAAAGCCCTTCTTGAGACGTGGAGTCGACATGCCCGCGAAATCCGTGTCCGAGCTGGTCGCGTTCGCCCGCGCACACTCGCCGTTCTACGCCGAGCTGTACCGCGGCCTGCCCGCCCGGATCGACCACCTCACCCAGCTGCCGGTGATCGACCAGGCCGCCTTCTGGGCCGCCAACACCTGGCCCGACAACCGCGTCCTGACCGGCCCCCTCACCGACGCCGGCGTCTACAAGACCGGCGGCACCACCGGCGTCCCCAAGTTCTCCCCCTGGACCCGCGGCGAACACGCCGACTCCGTGACGGCCTTCGGCGCCGGCCTGGTCCGCGCCGGGCTCAGGCCGGGCCACCGGGTCGCCAACCTCTTCATGGCCGGCGAACTCTACGGCGGCTTCCTCTACATCGAGAACGCCCTGCACCACGCGCCGGTGGAGAACGTCCGCCTCGCCGTCGGCGGCGCGGCCCCGGACGAGGCCGTCGCCGACCTGATCGGCGGCTTCGGCGTGCACGTCCTGGCCGGCGAGCCGATGAAGCTCAGCGCCGTCGCCGAGGCCCTGGTGCGGCGCGGCGAGAGCGCCGACTCCGTCGAACTCCTGCTGTTCGGCGGCGACCTGCTCTTCGCCGACCTGCGCCCGATCCTGTCCCGCGCGTTCCCCAAGGCCGGCGTCGCCTCCGTCGGCTACGCCTCCAACGACGCCGGACTGGTCGGCTCCCCGGTGCCCGGCGACGACGTCCGGGTGCACGAGGCCTTCCCGGACCGGACGGTCGTCGAGCTGATCGACGACGCCACCGGCGACGTCGTCACCGCCCCGGGCGTGCCCGGCCGGGTCGTCGTCACCAACCTCTTCCGCACCCTCATGCCGATCCTGCGCTACCCCACCGGCGACCGCGCCGAGTGGACCGACGGCGAGTGCCGCCGCTTTCGCCTCCTCGGCCGCTCCGCCGAGGGCGCCCGGGTCGGACCGGTCGCGATGCCCACCGAGGAGATCCGCGCCGTCCTCCTCGCCGCCGACCCGGACGGGCACATCGCCGGGATGCAGCTCGTCCAGCGCCGCTGGGACGGCCGCGACGGCCTCATCCTGCGGCTCGGCTGCACCGAACAGCCCCCGCCGGGCCTGTCCGAGCGCCTCGTCGAGGCCGTCTACACCGCCCGCCCGCTCTACCCCGAGGAGGTCGCGCTCGGCACGATCCACCACCTCGCCGTGGAGTGGGTCCCGCGCGCCGACCTCGTCACCAACCCGCGCACGGGCAAGCTCCAGCAGGTCCTCGACGAACGCCCGGAGGACTGAACGCCCGCGGGCGGCCGTTCAGTTGGCGGGCGGCCGCCCGCCGATCACGATGCTCTGGCCGCGGAACTCGGCGACGGTCGTGCCGTCCGCCGGGCGCCGCACCGTGACGTCGTAGACGCCGTTGCGCCCGGCCCGCGTCCGCTCCACCGCCTCCGCCACCAGTTCGTCCCCGACGGCCGCCGGCGCGAGGAACACCACCTGCGCCGCCTGCGCGACGGTGACCGGCCCGTGGCTGTTGCACGCGTACGAGAACGCCGCGTCGGCGAGCAGGAACAGGTACCCGCCGTGCGCCGTCCCGTGCTGGTTGACCATCGCCGCGCCGACCGTCATCCGCATCACGGCCCGCCCGAGCGCCACCTCGTCCAGCGCGATCCCGAGCGCCCGGCACGTCTCGTCCCGGGCGTACTGCTCCTTCATCGCCGTCTCGTCCATGGCCGCACCCTACGGCCTGTCCGGCGAATCCCCGTTGCCCGTGCGCGGACGCCCGGGGATGATCTCCGGTATGTCCGATTCCACGTCCCGTACCCCGACGGGCCCCGAGCTGACGCCCTACCCGAAGATCCCGGCGAAGCGGCCGCTCGCCGTGCCCGGGGTGCGGGAGTGGGTGGCCCTGGAGAAGGTGCACGGCGCGCACTTCGCGGTGGTGTGCGACCGGGACGGCGTGCGGCCGGCGAAACGGCGCGAGGCGCTCGGCGACGACGACCTGGACGGGTTCTTCGGGGTCAGCCGGATCTGGCCACAACTCGCGGTGGCGGCGGCCCGGTTCGCCTCCGCCGTGCGCGCCGACCGGGGCGCGGACGCGGTGGTGACGGTCTACGGCGAGCTCGCGGGCGGGAGTTACCCGCACCCGGACGTCCCCGCCGTCGTCGGCGTCGAGCCGGTGCAGACGGGCGTCTGGTACGCCCCCGGTCTGCACTGGCTGCCGTTCGACGCCGCCGTCGAGGCACCCGAGGGCTCGTGGTGGCTGGCCGACCGCGCCGTCCGGGAGGCCGCGCGGGCCGCCGGGCTCACGTGCGTCCCCGCCCTCGGGTACGGCCCGCTGACCACGCTCCAGGACCTCCCGCCGGCCTACCCCACCCGCCTCCCGACGCTCCTCGGCCTGCCCGCGCTCGCCGACAACCTCGCCGAGGGCTACGTCCTCAAGCCGGCCGGGGAATGGCAACGCGCCTCCGCCCGTCCGATCCTGAAGGTCAAGCACAAGGCCTTCGCCGAGGACTCGCGCTACGACGGCTCACGCCCGTACGTCGCACCGCCGGAGGGCGCCGCCGGGGTGCCCGCGTGGCTGCTCGTCCAGGCCTCCGCCCTCCTCACCCCCGCCCGCGCGGCCGGGGCGGTGAGCAAGCTCGGACCGCGGACACCGGCCGACGCCGTCGCCGAGGAGATCCTCCAGGACGTCGCCGAGGAGCTCGCCGAGGCCCTCGGCGGCCTGGACGACGACCTCCGGGACCACCTGGAGCGCGCCCTGCGGCCAGGCGCCCTCGCCCTGGCCGAGTTCGACGCGCGGGACCGCCGCACCCGCCGCGGATAGCCGCCGTCCGGGGGAACTCCGGCCGCGCCCCTGCACCGTCCGGGGCCCCGCTGGCCTAGCCTGCTCGCGTTCCCGAGCGCGTGAGGACGGCCCATGGCCCAGGAGTTGCCCGTGACCGCCCCGCGGGGCACCGCAGAGCCGCCGTCGGCGCCGCCCCCGAGCGGCGGTGTGACGGCGCTGCGGCTGGCCGCGGCCGTGGCCGGCGCGCTGCCGGCCGTGGTGCTGCGGATCGCCGGGGTGCACCCGTCGCCGGTGGCCGGGATGGCGCTGTTCGGGCTCGGGGTGCTGTCCGCGGCGCTGCTGCTCATGTGGGCCGCCGAAACGGCCCGCGCCGACATCTCCGGCCCGCTCGCGCTCGCCCTCCTCGCGTTCATCGCCGTCCTGCCCGAGTACGCCGTCGACCTCTGGTTCGCGTACGCGGCGGGCACCCGGCCCGAGTACGCCGCCTACGCCGCCGCCAACATGACCGGCGCCAACCGGCTGCTCGTCGGTGTCGGCTGGCCGCTGGTCGCGCTGGCCGCGTACGTCGCGGCGCGCCGCCGCGGGGTGGCGCCCGGGATCGGGCTGCGCGAGCACCGCCGCATCGACACCGCGTTCCTGGGCGTCGCCGCGCTGGTGGCCTTCGTGATGCCCGCGGCGCGGCAGATCTCGTGGGTGCTGGCCGCCGTGCTGATCGCCTGGTACGCGTACTACCTCTTCCGGATCGGCCGGTGCAGCGAGACCGACGAGGAGGAACTGGTCGGCGTCCCGGCCCGGCTGGCCGCCCTGCCCCGCGCGCGGCGCCGGTGCACGACCGTCCTGGTCTTCGCCGTCGCCGCCGGGGTCGTCTTCGCGTGCGCCGAGCCGTTCGCGACCTCGCTGGTCGACGCGGGCGCCTCGCTCGGCATCGACCGTTTCCTCCTCGTGCAGTGGCTCGCGCCGCTCGCCTCCGAGGCACCGGAGCTGATCGTTGCCGTCGTGTTCGCGTGGCGGCTGCGCGGCGACGACGGCCTCGGGGCGCTGCTGTCCAGGTACTTCCTCAATAGAGAGTCTACCTGTTCCTGCGTCAGCTAAACCTCTCGGCAGATCAAATCCGCAGGTCAAGGCCCATGTGCTCGTGATCAACCACATGGCCGGCGCGGCTCCCCCACGAGGGGGCGGGAAGCTTTGGGCGGTGTCCTGCCGGTGGTGGGGTCGGGCATGTCCGGGGGGCCGTAAGCTGGCGCGACTCGGTCAGGGCTTCTGGGCCTGACCGCAATTTGGCCGAGTGGCCCCCCGGGCTTGCCCGACTCGGGTTCCGCCAGTGGGAGGTGCGTAAAGCTTCCCGCCCCCGGCCCGCACCACCGCGAGGCAGCCAATCTGCCCGATAGGCACAACGAAGCCCCCTGCCTCTGACAGGGGACTTCTTCTGCGTCTGCTCAGCTCAAACAGCTCCGAACTCTCCGGCACGGACAGCGGAGACGAAGGCAGACCACCCGGCGGCGCTGATCTCCAGCTCGGGGCCGCTCCGGTCCTTCGAGTCCCGCACGGGCACAACGCCGTCAACCGTGGCGAGATTCAGCGCAGCCTCAATGCAGTTGCCGCCGTCCCCCTCGCTGTAAGTGCTCTTCTTCCAGCTGGCGTGGCGGGTAGCGTAGAACGTCGGCACGGGACTGGTGGTCATGTTCCTAAGCCCTCTCATGACGGATTGGATCAAGCGGGCGGTGTCGGGTGCAGACAGAGACTCTGCACGAAGCCGATCATAGGCCCGGAAGCGTTCAGCCACGGCAGCGCTGTCGTTGATCATGTGGCCGCTGCCCAGACTCTCCGCGTAGGCCCATCGCTCGCCATCCGTCAGCTCGATGAGCGTGATGGTTCCTGTAGCCCCGGTGCGCTCGCCCAACGAGAACGGGGCGACATGGATGTTGATGTTCGGATACTGCTGCGGGAGGTCCAGCAGGTGTTGCAGCTGTTCGTGCATTACCTCCGGGCCCCCGACGACTTGCCGGATGACACCTTCGTTGAGCACTGACACGAGAGGCGGCCCGTCCGGGTCAAGGAAGCGTTCTTGCCGTGCCAATCGAGCGCGCACGGTCTTCTCAACGCTGGCGGGGTCGGCGTCCGGACCTTTGAAGTAGCGCACGAGGGCGCGAGCGTACGACGCTGTTTGCAGAAGTCCCCAAATTCGCGCGATGTCGTAGCCCCGCACCCCCACCGACTTGGCTTCGAGACCGGCGTAGAGATCAAACCAGTCGGGGTGCTGGATCTCTTGCTTCCAGTCCACTCGGTCCCATGCGGCGGTCAGCTGTCCGGCGGTGCCGAGGGCGGCATCACAGGCCTCAGCGAACTTCCTTACGGGGCCTCGCTCTAGGCCTTCAACCTTCGTGACGTAGCTGGAGCTGTACCTGACCCTCCGGGCTAGCTCCGCACACGAGATTCCGGCACGCTCACGGCTGTCGCTCAGCAGCCAAGCCCATACAGGCTGGCTGAGGGTGACCTTGCGGGGCTTTGCTCGTCGACCAGCCAATGCCAACCTCCAATCGGGACAGCTCGTTTGTCCTCATGCCAGGTATACACGACCCCCTACCCCATGCAGTTGTCTGGTTACCGCGCAGCAGTGACCGAAAGGCGGCGGCATGGACCTCTTCACGCCCCATGGTGGGCAACTCGTCTTTGATCGGCACAGCCGGCGGACCGGCGTCTACATGGACACCATTGGCGGTCATCACTACCTCCGTCCGGCGGCCGGCGGATGCGAGTGGACGGCAGATCCGATCGACGTCCGACCCGTGCCCCCGGATCTGGAGTACGCCGATCCGGCCGGAGCGCCACGTCAGACCGACTCGTGAGACCACCCCGGGTCTACGCGGCGCTGGTCAGCACAACCGTAGTTGCCGGACTGGTCGCCGCACTGGTGGCGGACTCAGCGATCCACGGACAGTCGTACGCGGTTCGCGCGCTCGTGGTCGTGCTGACGTTCGGCGCGGTCTTCAACTCGGCGGTGGTCGTTGCCGAGTCCCTGCTCCAACAAGGTCAATTCCCACGTAGAAAGGCGCGTCGAATGAGTGACCAGCCTCCGGACAGATGCGACTGCGGCGAGGTGATCCGGCCCGACCCCCCGGGACCGGACGGCACCCCTACGTGGTCGTGCGAATGCCGACGCTTCGGCTACCTGTTGCCGCCGAACTACCTCCGTGAGCACCCCGAGGAGTTCGCCGTTCAGGTGTGCGGCCGGAGGCGCCGGAGCGAGATCGCGCCGGTTGCCGCGTGAACCCCTACGGTCGTCCGGCACGCCTCGGACGCTGGCTGCAACTCCTATGGCGCAATCCGAAGATGGGTGTCCACGTCCTCTGGCACGGCGTCGTTCAGTGGAGCCGACCCGTGCTCCTGCTGAGTCCGCGTCGTCGCAGGGCTGTGGAATTCGCCGAATCCGAACTCCGGGTCATCGCTCGTCGGCACGCGCTTGACCGACGTCGCCGGTCGTCGGCACCGCCCCCCAATTAACACCCTGAGACTCCCGTCCCGCCCGTCGGCCCTCCCGTAGCAGTCGCCGGCCGGAACGGGATCCAACCCCCGCACCTCCGCCTGGGGCTGTTCCGGGCGGGCATCCCGGTGCGGGATGCGGTCCCGCCTGTACATGCATCCCCCGTCGTGGACGGGCGGGACCGCGCACTCCAACCTGCCATCTGTTCAAGGGAAGTCCGTGATGCACAACAAGGTTCAGCAGCAGCCCGCCCGCCGGATCGGCGCTCTGGTCCTGATCAGGGACGGCAAGAAGCGCATCCTCCTGGAGGACACCACCTATCGGAAGGGATTGCAGCTCCCCGGCGGCGCCGTACACAAGGGCGAGCAGGTAGCGGACGCTGCCGCGCGTGAGCTCGCCGAGGAGACCGGCATGCGCCGGGTCATCGCCTTCCACCTTGGCGTCGACCAGATTCCGGCCAACCCCAACACCGGCTCCCCGGAGGGTTTCAACTTCATCTGCGACGGCGGCTTCGCCTCGCACGCGGAGGTGGCCGGACTGAGCATCCCCGTTGGCGCATCCGAGGAGATCCGGGCGCTCGCGTGGGTGCACCCGGACGAGTTGGACAACCATGTAGAGCCGTACATGGCGGCACGTATCCGGATCGCCGTCGACCACGCGGATAGCGGGCTGAGGCAGCCGCTTCTCTACATCGGACAGCCCGCCGACCAGCGCCACGGCGCATGAACGCCAGCTCGGGTCCGGGGAGACCTGCCGAGGTATGGCGTGCCGTCTACTACTTCCAGGGGCAACCGGGATTGCCCGGCGTGCCGGGCCGGTCTGACGTCCATGGGTCGACGAGTGCCGACTCGTTCGAGCGGTTGGCCGCACATCTCATCGCGGACGCCGGCCGACGGTGGTGGGACATCGAGGTGCCCGTGCAGGTGAGGAACTTCGGAGAAATCCTGCTCCGCCACGGACGGACGATTGCCGAGGCTCAAGGACGGTGGACGTACAAGCCGAACGGCCGCCAAGACTGGGCTCACGTCATGGTGACCTACGACCCCGACGGGCGGTAGTCCGGTGCCTCGCCAGAAGCCCGATCCGGGCCCCTTCTACGAGGGGGATACTCAGGTCCTAACGGTGGTCGACACCGGCGACTGCGAGTGTCCCCAACCTGACAGGTGCGCGGAACGGCTCGAACTCCCGCCGATTCAGGGGAGTTTCCGAGACAAGCACGGCCGCCTTTGGGTCGTCCTCGGTCGCCGGAGACTCGCAGACCCCCTGACCGGACGAGTGCGCTGCACGGAAGTATGCATCCGCCGATTCGAGAGAGACCGCCCGGTCTACATGACCATTCGATGCGCCGGTCCGCCGGCCATGGAAAACCCGTACGAGAAGCGCCGTCCGGGACGTCCGCCCCGGGCCGAACGACTCCCGTTCGAACCGGCGACCCCCAGTGACGGACGGCTCCCCAAGGCCTGACACCTCACAAGACTCCCTCTCGCGCTGACGGCATTAGGCACACCGGCACGCGGGAGGGCGGGCGCCAACCACCGCTTCAGGGGTGGTTGACGCCACGGATCCACCCGGCGTCAGCGTGTGCTTTCCCGTGACGAGGCGAGGGGGCGGAGTTGACCGGGTCCATTGTCGAGCAGGGCGAGAAGGTAGTCGCCGTAGCCGCTCTTGCGCAGTGGCTCGGCCAGCTCGCGCAGCTGGGCGGCGTCGATCAGGCCGGCCCGCCAGGCCGATTCCTCGACGCAGCCGATCTTGAGGCCCTGGCGTTCCTCGATGACCCGCACCCACCCGGCCGCCTGGTCGAGGTCCTCGGCCGTGCGAACCGACATCCAGGCGGTGCCCCGGTACAGAAGAGTCTCGGCGAGCTGCCCGGCCCGCATGTAGTGGGCGTTGACCCGGTTGAGGCCCGTCGCGTGGCGCTGGGAGGGGATCAGGGAGCGGGCGATGGCAGCGGCCTGGCCGTCGAACAGGTACAGCCCAGCGGCCACGGCGCTGCGGTGGTCGGGGGCGGCCACGCGGTGCGTGAAGATCTGCGCGCCCGTGGGATCGGCCGCGAAGTCGGAGATGAGGGCGGCGACGGATACATGGTCGTCCCCGTGGAAGATGCCGTCCCCGGCGACAACGGCCACCGGCTCGGTGCCGATGAAGTCGGCGGCGGTGACGAGGGCCTGGTCGACGTCGCCGGGATCGGGCTGGGCGGCGTATTCGAGCCGCATGCCGATCTGATCCCCGTCGCCAAGGGAACGTCGCAGGTGCGGCAGATCCTCGCGAGCGGCGATGACCATAACCTCCCGGATGCCGGCCTGAATGAGGCCAGCCATCGGGTAGTAGACCATCGGCTTATCGAAGACCGGAAGCAGCAGCTTGCAGACGACCTGGGTGATGGGCCCCAGGTCATCATCGGTGCCGGTGAGGATGATTCCACGCATGAGATCAGCGTACGCCTGCCAGAGCAAGGGAGTTGACGGCGAGTGAGGTGGCTCATCACGGGTTCGGGGGGTCTGCTCGGCCGAGAAGTCGTAAAGGTCCTCACTGGTGAGGAAGTCAGCGCAATGACCCACCAGGCACTGGACATCTCCGACCCGGTCGCGGTGGCGAAGGCGGTCAACGGCCACGACACAGTGATCAATTGCGCCGGATACACGAAAGTGGACTTAGCCGAGGCCAACGAGGCCGAGGCGACGGCGGTCAACGGCCACGGCGTCTGGAACCTCGCGCGAGCCTGCGCCCACACCGGAGCCACCCTGCTTCACGTCTCCAGCGACTACGTCTTCTCCGGCACCTCCCGTACCCCCTACCGCGAAGACGCGGCCCCCGGCCCGCTCAACGCCTACGGGCGTAGCAAGCTGGTCGGCGAGATGGCCGTGCTACACCTGCTGCCCCGCACCGGGTACGTGGTGCGTACTGCCTGGCTGTACGGCACGGGCGGCCCATGCTTCGTGGCGACGATGCTGCGCCTGGCCGCCGAGCGAGAGACGGTGAGCGTGGTGGACGACCAGTTCGGGCAGCCAACGTGGGCGCGTGATCTGGCCGGGCAGCTGGTGGCGCTTGGGCGCTGCCGTGATGCGCCGCCGGGGATCTACCACGGCACCTCTGGAGGCTCTACGACGTGGTTCGGCCTGGCCAAGGAGCTGTTCCGCTTGTCCGGCCTGGCTCCGGAACGGGTACTGCCGATCCCTGCTGTCCGCTTCCCGCTGCCCGCGCAGCGCCCTGTGTACACCGTGCTGGGCCACGAGCGGTGGCAGACAACGGGGATCCGGGAACTCGGCCCCTGGCACGACCGCCTCAGGCTGGCTCTGGACGAATCCAACTTCAATCGGTAGGCCAGTCTGAAACGCGAAAAGCCGCTAGAAACCGCCGTTCGCTTGGGGACTACCGCATTCCCGAGGTCGGCCGCTGGTCGACCGGGACGACCATCGAGCCCTTGCCCCATCGGGTGGTGATGAGTCCCTGCTCGCGAAGCACATCGAGGGCCCGGCGGATGGTCATCCGCGCCATGCCGAAGCGTGCAACAAGATCGCCTTCCGACGGGAAGGGGTCCGAGTCGTACATGCCTTGGCCGATCTCGCGGATCAACTCGGCGGCTACGGCCTGATAAGGCGGGATCCGCTTCGGGCGCGGCGCGGGACTCTCGGACATGCAGGCAGGGTAAGCACTTGCCGATCTTTGGACAACTTAGACAGGTAGACATGTAGACAACTTAGACAGGTCGAGCTACCGTCGAATCGCAACCAAAAACACAGAACCCCGGCGACCGCGCCAACGGTCCCGGGGCATGGCCGACGCTTTAGAGGAGCGACGACATGGCCAAGCTTATCGTTCTCGGGTTCCTGTGGATTCTGCGCCTGATCCTGCCGGCGCGTGGGGAACACCGAGCCATTCCGATCCACCCGGAGTACCGGGAGGCGCCCGCCATCTGCGGGTGGCACCGTCCGATCCCGGCTCACCTGCTGGCCCGCACGATGCCCCTGGGACCGGCTCCGCTCGTTCCCCGGTACCTGGAAGCCTGGGAGCAGACTCCCCCCGCCGAGAAGGCCACGGTGTTGAAGCACCAGGCGGACGCACATGCGGGCCAGTGGGAGAAGATCCGGCAGCGGCGAGCGGCTGCGTTCGCGGCGCAACTCGACCTTCCCGACCCGCTTCACTGGCTCGATGACGCGACCGACGGCCACGGGGTCCTCGCCGGGCGGGGTGCCTGATGTCGCGGGCATTCATCAAGGCACTGGCGGACGGAACTCGCCGAGGAAACACGCGGGGCCTGCGGAAGTGCCTCCGGGAGGGGTGGACCATCCTGGGTGGCGCCTACTGCTCGGTGGAGTACTCGCCGCGGGCAAAGAACGATCCGCGGCCGTGGTCGGACGGGGTCCTGCGGTACCGGGCCCTGGACTGCTGGGCAGTCCCACCGATCGTCACCGAAACCCTGGCGGTCTTCGGCAACTGAGAGTCAACGCGACAGGCCTCGACAACAGGCCCGCTGGCGCTCCTGCCAGCCGTTACACTCGTCAGCCCCCGACCTCTGCGGTCGGGGGCTGTCGGTTTGCTCGTGACGGTCTGCACAGGGGAAGAGCACATGCCGGAGTGGGAAGGCGAGGGGCGGCCCGATGAGGACGGAGAGATCTTTCTCGGTGGCGGCCCGAAGCTGGAAGGTGTCGACTACGAGGGACCGTGGCTGGAGGCGCGCGCCACGGCCGACCACCTGAACGCTGTTCTTGCGGCCCTGGGCCTTCAGGGGCCCGATCTTGTGCGGGCGCAGGCCGGGTGGTCCGACGACGGGCACGGCGTGGTGTTCCTGAAGGGGACCGCGTCCGGGGCCCGGCGGCTCGGGGAGGTGCTCGACCGCATGGCGGGCCGGAATGAGTGCGGATCCACGTGCGGCGAGTGAGCCCGGCCTGACCCTGCGGGCTTTCGCCTCAAGAGTGTCCGGTCCGGGTCGGCCGGCGCCCGGCCGGGACCGGCCGTCAGGCCGCAGCCCGGCCGGGGCGGCGGGCCGACAGGCGGCGCTGTGCGCCGCCTCCTTGAGTAAGTGAAGAACGTTTTCGACGGGGTCGGCTACCGGATCACCGGCCGGTGGGTGATCGTCAGTTGGGTTGCGCCTGCGGTCATGGTCAGGGTTTCGAGCATGAGCGGCTTAGCGTCCTGCTGGGTCTGGGTGATGCGCTGGGACACGAGCACGGGCACCCCTTCGGGCAGGTGCAGGGCTGCGCGTTCGTCGGGGTTGGGCATGCGGGCGCTGACGCCCTCGCGCCACTCGATCGCGCCGTGTGCTGCGGCCAGCGCTGCGTAGGCGTCGGTGTTGAATACCTGGGGCTGCTGGGCGAGTAGCGTGCCGGTGATCTGCTCCATGGGCAGAAGTGCCGTGTAGCGGGCGCGGATTCCGCTGCTCTCGTGCGTGTAGAGGCGCTGAACGAGGAATGCGGCTTCGCCCTCCTCGGTGCCCAGTAGCTCGGCCGCGCTGGGTTCCAGGCGCACGCGGAAGACGGTGGGCTCTTCCGCGTCATGCCATCCGGCCGGGCAGTGGTACTGGTCGCCGAAGCACAGGACGGTGCGCTCGATGAGGATGGTCGCTTCGGGTTCCGGCTGGGGCCCCCTCACGAATGTGCCGCGTCCCTGCTGGACGTCGAGCAGTCCGTCCGCGCGGAGTTCGGCGACGGCCTGACGGACGGTGGGGCGCGAGACCTGGTAGAGCGCCGTGAGCTTGTCCTCGGTCGGGATCTTCTCGCCTGGTCGCCACGTGCCGCGTGCGATGGCCTTGCGCATCTCGCGCGCGACCTGCTTGTAGAGCGCCTGCCCTCTCACTGCCGCCACTTGGGCCCCCTTGGTGACGACTCGTTCGTAGTCGTCAGGTCCGTTATCAAACAGAAATTTAGGTCCCGTCGCCGCTGCTCAAGCCCCTTGCGGCGACCGTAATTCAGCAGTCGTCAGGATGAATGCCCTTGCGCCCGGCGTCAAGTGCGCTCATCATCGACCTCCCACGAAATTCATCATGACGACTGACCTAACGGCCGGTCGTTCGGGAGGGAGTGAGAGGGACATGACCTTGAAGAACCTGCCGCTGGACGCGGCGCGGCTGGGCAGCGCGCTGTGCGTGTCGGTGGAGGAGAAGACGGATCCCGACACGGGCCAGGTGAAGGCCGACCGGGACGGGCTGCCGGTGTGGACGGTGGGCGTCGCGGTCCGCCCGGAGGGTCGCAAGACGGCGCTGATCGAGGTGGCCGTGTCGGGCGAACCGGTGGGCGTCGAGATCGGGCAGGCGGTTCGACTGGTGGGCCTGGAGGCCTTCTGGTGGGAGATGAACGGGCGCATGGGCCTGTCTTTCCGCGCGGCGTCGGTGGTCCCCGCATCCGCCCCGGTGCGGCCGGCGTCGGCCGAGGGGCCGCGTGCCTCCGGCGGTGCGAAGTGAGCGGCAGACCTCGTGACTGGCGGGACCTGCGCGAGAGGCTGAACGACCTCGGCGACCTGGCGGCGGAGATCGCGCCGGATCTGGACTGGGGCACGTACCGGTTCCTGTTCGCGATCATCGCGCAGATGGCGCAGGACGCCGCCGCGCTGGCGCGGGACCTGGAGACGGAGCTGTGCAACCTGGCGGCGGAGAACGGCGTTGAGTTGCCGCCGCTGGACCTGGACGGCGGTGATGGCGGTGAGTGAGGAACGGTGGCGGGCCCTGGTCGGGCCCGGCCGTCCCGCGCGGGAGGCTCGGCCGGCGGTCCCGGGTACGGCGGACTGGAGCACCCGGGCGTGCGGCTCGCTGCTGGAGGTGTCGATCGCGGCGGGGATCATGACCGCCTACACCGCTCTCCTGTACTACGCGAAGCCGGTGTTCGCGCTGATCCAGGGAGTGGCGCTGCTGGTCGGTATCCACATGCAGCCGGTGTTCGGGTTCTTCGGCTGGGCGCTGCCGGTGGCGTTCTTCGGCTGGCAGTGGGCGCTTCGGGGTCGGACCGGTCAGTCACTCGGTCAGCGGGTGATGCGGATCGTGACCGTGGACGAAGACACCGCGCGCCCGCTGGGCCCGGCCCGGTCGATCGTTCGCAGCCTGCTGCACGTGGTGGACATCGCGCCCGGCTTCTTCGGACTCATCCGGCCGGTCGTCCACCACCGGCGGCAGACCTGGGCGGATCAGATCAGCCGGTCACTGGTGGTGGAGATGGACGTGATCCTCGCAATCGCGGAGGTGAGGGAGTGAACACGATCAATGCTGCGGCAGCCAACCCCGGCCTGGGGTCGGTGCCGTACGGGGTGTGGGTGCTGGGCGCGCTGGCGCTGGTGATGGTCGTGCTGGCGGTGGCGTCGCCGTCGCTGCGGCGCCGCAGCCCCCACGCGTGGTGGGCGCTGTGCGGGTTCCCGGCGACGCTGGTGCGGGTGGTGTGGACCTGGCGCAGGCTCGCCGACCTTCAGGGGCTGTCGGTACCCAAGCGACCGGCCATGGCGCTTCTGGGCAACGTCGTGGTGCAGGGGCGGGCGCTCAAGCCGATCAAGCCCCGGATGGGAATGCCTCGTTGGCGGCGCGGCGGGCTGGTGGTCCGGGTTCGGCTGCACCCGGGTCAGGTTCCGGAGGCCTACGAAGCGGCAGCGGAGTCCATGGCGCACGCATGGCGGGTCTTCGCGGTGCGGGCGGCGTCCGATGCACGCGGAACAGTGCTGCTGGAGGCCAGTGCGTGGGATCCGCTGAGCGTCGCGGCGGAGCCGTTCCGCGGCTCGCTCGGCCTGCTGTCGGCGGTCGCCGGCCTGTGGGAGAACGGAGCTCGGTGGCTGATCGACCTGCGGCAGATCCCGCACTGGCTGATCGTCGGCGCGACGCGCTCCGGCAAGTCCACCCTGGTGGCCTCGCTCGTGTCGCAGTGGGCACGGCAACGGGTCGCACTGGTCGGCATCGACCTCAAGGGCGGCATGGAGCTGTCGTTGTTCGGGCCGCGCTTGTCGGCGCTGGCGACCAACCGCAGCGAGGCGGCCGAACTCCTGGGCAGGCTGGTGGAGATCACCCTGGGCCGGATGGCGCTGTGCCGCGCGGCCGGGGTCCGCTCGGTCTGGGAACTGCCGCCCCCGCAGCAGCCGGTGCCGGTGATCGTCATCGTGGACGAAGTGGCGGAGCTCTACCTGACGGCGACCAGCGCCGACAAGGCGGAGGTGGCGCAGGTCTCGACGGCGTTCCTGCGGCTGGGACAGCTCGGCGCGGCGCTCGCCGTCCACCTGGTGGTCGCCGGCCAGCGGGTGGGGTCCGACCTCGGCCCCGGAGTGACGGCGCTGCGTGCGCAGTTGGCGGGCCGGGTCTGCTTCCGGGTGTCGGACAAGGGCACGGCGGAGATGGCGCTGGGTGACCTGGACCGTGAAGCGCTGGATGCGGTGCAGGCGATCTCCGTGGACACGCCGGGGGTGGCGGTGGCCTTCGGTGCACGCGGCGGGGGCTGGATGCGGGCACGCTCGCACCTGGTGACACCCGAGCAGGCACAGGAGACCGCAAAGCGCTTCGCGCACCTGACGCCCTCCCTGGACCGCCTGTACGCGGGTGGTGCCTCGTGATCGTCATCGTGCCCATTACGGCGTTCCTCTTCGTGATCGTCGTCCTCCAAATCCGCTCCGGTGAGCTGAAGATCTGGCAAACGATCTTGGTGGGGGTGCTCGGCTTCTACCTGGCGCAAACCCACCTCGCCGACCCGATCGCGGCGGCCGTGACGTGGTTCGTCACGGGCCTGACCCACTCCCCCGCCCCCTAGTCGAACTGGAGTTCGCGTGAGTCGACCACGGGCCCTCTGGTCCCCGTCGTCCGTCGTCCTCGGCCACACCGGGCCCTACCTGGTGTGGCCGGGACGGCCCGTCCTGCCCTGGAGACATCCCCCATGAACAATCCTTACGAAGATCCTGCGGCCAGGCGGATGTTCCTGGCACAGGCAGAGCGGCTGCGGCATCTGGGCGAGGTGGATCGGGACCTGGTCCGCCTGGGGCAGATGCCGGGCCTGTCGCGGTGGCTGGAGCAGATCGCCGCGACCGGCGGGTGTGCCCGTCCGGTGTACCTGACCGGGGCGTCCGCCACGTTCGACGCCGTGTCGGGTGAGATGGTGCGCCGGTACAGCACTGCGGCGGAGCCTGGGGAGCGGCTGGCCCTGCGGTGCCGCAACCGCCGTTCCTCCCGGTGCGGGCCCTGCTCGTGGCTGCATCAGGGCGACAGCTGGCACCTCGTGCACGCGGGACTGGCCGGCGGGAAGAGTGTCCCGGCGGGCGTGGGGTCGCATCCGCTGGTGTTCCTGACGCTGACGGCGCCGTCTTTCGGGCGGGTGCACCGTGCGGGCCGCTGCCACCGGGACCAGCCGGGGACCTGCGAGCACGGCAGTCCGCTGGGCTGCGGCCGAGCCCACCCGGATACCGGGCACCTGGTAGGCGAGCCCTTGTGCTTCGAGTGCTACGACTACCCGGGGCACGTGCTGTGGAACGCCCACGCCGGCGCACTGTGGAAGGCGTTCACCGACAACCTGTACCACCACCTGGCCGCGCACGGTTCGGTGAGCCGTTCCGGTGTTCGGCGGGTACTGCGGGTCTCGGCGGTGAAGGTCGCGGAGTACCAGCGGCGCGGCGTGGTCCACTTCCACGCGGTGGTGCGCCTCGACGGCTCTGACGGACCCGGCAAACTGCCCCCGCCGTGGGCGACGGTTGATGTGCTGCTGGACGCGGTCCGCACGGCGGTCGCGGCGGTTTCGCTGCCGGGGCCCGTATCAGCGGCCTACGGTGAACGGCGGCTGCGGTTCGGCGCGCAGATGGACGTGCACGAGATCGGCGGCGGGCAGGATGCGCCGGTCAGTGCGGAGAAGGTCGCTGCCTACGTGGCGAAGTACACCACGAAGGGTGCGGAGTCGGCCGGTGCCGTGGACCGGCGGGTGACGAGTGCGGCGGAGATCCGCGCCTTGCGGTTGTCGGCTCACATGCGGGCGTTGGTGGGAACCTGCTGGCGGCTGGGCGCTGTGCCGGAGCTGGGGC
Organism: Kitasatospora sp. NPDC057936; assembly: GCF_042887525.1. Lineage (NCBI taxonomy): Bacteria > Bacillati > Actinomycetota > Actinomycetes > Kitasatosporales > Streptomycetaceae > Kitasatospora > Kitasatospora sp. NPDC057936. The sequence continues at coordinate 28,005 of NZ_JBHVPD010000068.1, read as the reverse complement.
ATCTGCGATTGCGGGCCTGGGCTCACATGCTCGGCTACCGGGGCCATTGCCTGACCAAGACCCGTGCCTACTCGACGACGTACCGCCGGCTGCGGGAAGAACGCGGCGAACACGTCCGGGGCGGGCGCGTCAACGGTGACGAGGTCACGGTAGGGAACTGGCGGTTCGCCGGGGCAGGCCTCGGGCCCGGCGAGGCGTTGATCGCTGAGGGCATCGCCGCCGACCTTCAGCGGACCCGAGAGATCGCCCGCGACCACCTAGCCCATGGGTGGGTGGGTGGGGCGCGGCGGGTTGGTGGCGGGGCTGAGGGAGCATCGCCGGCGGGAGGGGGCAGCCATGAATGAGCCGGTGGGGTGGGCCTTCGCCCATGGTCCTGGCCTCGGCCCTGCCGCGTGGGGGTTCACCACGGCCATTGGTGAGGTGGCGTCTACCTTGTCGATCTCGCTCGGCGGACTACCACGGCAAGATCATCACGGCGCCTGGAGTGTCATCACGGAGGCGTCGGCCCTTGCAGTGGAGATCGCCGACGAATCGACGGCCGACGTCCTGTACTTCCAGCTGGCCAACACCCCACAGGTAGGCGTACTCGAACTGCGCTTCGGTGCCTGGAGCCTGGCCGAAGTACTGGGCGCCGCAACGGTGCGGGCGGTCCTGCTCGCGCATCGGCCGCTGTGCGAACTCCTGGTGACCACAAGGGACGTAACCACCCTAGGGGGCCGGATCGTGCGCTATCCGGTCCCCCGTCTGGCCCTGCGTACGTGATCGATGCCCCGGACAGTCGGCCCTGCCCGGGGCATCTCCGTGCCCTTACGCGGCCTGCTCGTAGGGATTGAGTCCGGCGGTGATCGCGTAGCGCTGCGGCGCCCCTGTGGGGAACAGGACCACCCGGACGGCAAACTCGTTCAGGATCTCGCGCCGTGCTGCGTCGTCGGGCGCGTTGTGCCAGTCCTCGGCCACCGTGCGCCCGGTCGGCATCATCCTCATGCCCGGTGCCCGCTCGGGGAGTGTCTTCAACTCCTCGATCTCCTCGCCGATCTCCGCGTACTTGGTGCGGAACCACTCCGTGTCGTCGGGAGAGTCGTACATGCCGGCCGCGCGGTCGTCGCGCAGCCGCTTGCGGCTGTTCTCCAACTCCTTGATCCGCTCGGCGTACCTGGTGCCCGGGTCGTAGGCCCGTTCCATCACCTGGCCGTCTCCGAAGCGCGCCAAGAACCATTCTGCAACCAGCTCGTCAAGCACGTTGATCCTCATGTACGGCGCGGGCTTGCAGTGCTGGGACGTGACCACTCCGCGAACCCGGGCCGTGCATGCGTAGGCGAGTACGGCGGTGTTGCCCGCGATGTACAGGCGGAGGCCGCACGTGCCGCACCACGACAGGCCGGCCAGCATCCGCACCCCCATCGGTGCCCGGCCCGCTGCGGATCGCTTCGGATTCGTCTTCTCCACCAACGCATCGCGTGTGGCCCGGTCCCACAACGGATCCGCCAGCCGAACGGGGCGCCCGTCCTCGCCGATCACCGGCCGTCCCTGATGCATCAGGTAGCCCAACGCCGCTTCACTGGTCAGAATGCTCCGCACGGTTTTCGCGCTCCACAGAGCGCCCGTCATCGGCCGTCCGTAGAGCTGTGCACGCCGGTCCGTCGGGGCCGGGGTAGACGCCCGGTTCAGCCGCGCTGCCTCCGTCGCGCACGTGATCTTTCCGGTCTCGTCGGCTAGGATCCGCCGGGCCACGGTCTGAATGATCTCCGCCGCGACGGTGTCGATCGCGACGTGGTCGACCTTCCCCACCGGCACCAGCCGGACGAACATGTAGCCGTAGGACGGCTTTTGCTTCGGCTGGCCTGCCTGGCGTGCCCGTAGCGTCTCGTCGTTGTTCCGCTTCTGGATCGCACGCAGCTCCATCTGAGAGCCCCACGCTTTCATGAGCCACTCGTTTTCCTGGTTGGGGTCTGAGAACTCCCAGACGCCCGCGTGGTCGGCGGTGACGATCATCCGCCCCTGCCGCGTGAGCAGGTCCTGAGTGTTCAGCGTGTCCCGCACGTTGCGGCCAACCCGGTCGACGCTCGCTGCGGCGATCCCGTCGTACGGCCCCATCTCGCCCCGTAGCCACGGACCGAACTTCGGGCGGGTCATGGGGTCCGTCGCGCCCGAAACCTCAAGATCCTCTGCCCACGCGATGATGTGCCCATCGACGTCGGCCACGGATGTCAAGATCTGCCCGCGCTGCCGCTCGGGGCTGCTCGTGGATTCCTTCTTCCGGCTGAGCCGCAGCACCCCGACCAAGCACTTGCCGCATCCGTCGTAGTCGCTGGTCAGCACGTCATCCATGATGGCTCTCCCCTATGTTCAGGGGAAGTACCTGTCCAGCAAGGTCAACCAGTGGACGCTGCTGATCGGCTGCCTCCCGCTCGCGTACCTGGCCGGAGGCGGCGGCGCCTCGCTCCCGCTGGTCGAGCGCCAGGTGGACGAGGTGCTGCTGACGGCTGCCCAGACGCTCCTCGCCGTGGTCCTGCTGCTCGACCTGCGGTTCCTGCCATGGAAGGCGGGCCTGCTGTTCGTCCTCTTCGCCGTCCAGTTCGTGCTCCCCGGCGAGAGCGCCCGCCTGGCGCTCAGCTGGGTCTACCTGGCCCTGGCCGTCCCGCTGCTGGTCCTCCGGTGGCGCGAACTGCGGCCCACGGCCCGCGCGCTGGCGGGCCGGATCGAGGGCGATCCGCACTAGCGACCCGCGTCAGAGCAGGTCCGCCCGGGCGGCCTGGATGCCGGCCTGGAACCTGGTCCTGGCGCCGAAGCGGTCCATCAGCTCCCGGACGAGGCGCTGCACCGTCCGGGTGGAGACGCCCAGCTGGCGGCCGATGGACTCGTCGGTCAGTCCGGCCGCGAGCAGGGTGAGCAGCTGCCGGTGCCGGTCCTCGGGGGTCTCCTCGGGGACGGCCGGCAGCCGCATCGCGTGCGACCAGTAGAGCTCGAACAGCCCGGCCAGCGCGTCCAGGAGGGTCGAGGGGCGGATCAGCAGGACGCTCTGCAGCTCGGTGCCCGCGGTGACCGGGAGCAGGGCGTAGCGGTCGTCCAGCAGGGCGAGCTTCAGGGGGAGTTCGGGGTGCACCCGGGCCTGTTCCCCGGCCGCCGTGAAGGTGCGGATCCCGGCGAGCTGCTCCGGGTCGCGCAGCACGCCGCTGTGGTACACAACCCGGGCGCTCACGCCGCGGGCGAGCAGGGAGAGTTCGGTCTGCGGATCGGCCCGGCGGACGTACGGGGGGCGGTCCAGGATCCGCAGCCGCTCGCGGGCGCCGAGCTGCAGGGTGCGCCACAGTTCGGCGATCGACTCGCGGCCGCTGATCACCTCGACGAGCTCGCCCGCCTCGGTGCCGGGTCTGCCCTGCCGGTAGGTGCGCATGAGCTCGCCGATCCGGCCCCTGGCGCGCCGCAGTTCGACCTCGCGCCGCAGCAGGAGCTCCTCCAGGGCGACGTCGGGCGGGACGGCGGCCCAGTTCCCGTCGCCGGAGCCCTCGACCAGGCCCTGGTCGGACAGCGCGGTCAGCGCGGCGACGACGCTGACGACCCGCAGGTGCAGCCGGGTGGCGAGCCACTCCGCGTCGGCGGCCGGGACGCCGAGCAGCCGGAGGTAGATCTCCTCCTCGACCGTGCCGAGGCCGAGGCCGAAGCCCGCGAACCTGGCTGTACTCGGCACGACGTTCCTCCCCGCGGCCGCCTCCACCGGCGGACGAGTCCCGACTGTGCGCCACTCGGAGCCGGAAATCAAGGGATTGACTTGGTGACAGGTTCCCGCCATGTCGGGTTCCGGCCCCACCTCCGCCCTTCCCGGCCGCCGCGGCCGCCCCCAAGCTGGGCGCACCCCACAACCCCCAGCGAAGGAGCCCCCCATGGCCCTTTCCCGCACCGGCCGGCTGCTGCTCGCGGCCGCCCTGGCCCTCCCGGCCGCGGCCGTCGCCGCACCCGCCGCCTCGGCCGCCCCCACCCACACCGCCCACGCCACCGTGCACAGCTACGGGCACGGCGGCCTGCGCTACGACGGCGGCGTCTGGGGCGGCTACGTCGCCCAGGGCAACGGCTTCCGGAGCGTCTCCGGCTCGTGGACGATGCCCGCCGTGCAGTGCAACACCTCCAACGACCTGTTCGCCCCCTGGGTCGGCATCGACGGCTACGGCTCGCAGACCGTCGAGCAGACCGGCGTCCAGGTCGACTGCTCCAGCGGCGCCCCGGCCTACTCCGCCTGGTACGAGATGTACCCGGCCCCGCCGCAGTACTTCAACGACCCGGTGGACGCCGGCGACAGCTTCACCGCCTCGGTGGTCAACAGTGGCGGCTCGAACTACACGCTGACGATCACCGACACCACCAAGGGCTGGACGGAGCACACCACCCAGCGGCTCAACGGCCAGAACGTCAGCGCCGAGGCCGTAATCGAGTCCCCGAGCCAGAGCTACCCGTCGTTCGACCGCCTGGACTTCTCCGGCATCACGGTGAACGGCCAGGTCTTCGACGCGTACGGGCCGCAGGCCATCGACAGCGGCCAGTACACCGAGACCGGGCTCAGCAACGGCGCCTTCGCCATCGTTCCCGCCTAAGGACGAAACTGCGGCCCCGGCCCACCCCACGGTGGACCGGGGCCGCACGCCCTACCGCCCGCCCTGCCGCCCGACGGCCCGGCGGTGCACCAGCCGCTCCCGCAGGCGGGCGTGGCGGAACTGGTACACCGACCCCGCCTGCCGGAGCACGCCCCGCCGGTGCGCGTCCTCCAGGAACGCCGTCAGCCGCCACGGCAGCCGTCCGCGCACCACCAGCACCGTGCGGGCGAGCAGGTACCGGCCCGGTTGTGACCGGAGCAGGGAAACCAGCGAGACGTGCAGGCCGAAGACCGGTAGGAGCACCACCAGCTTGACGGTCACGTGGTTCGCAACGAGCAGCACCGCGGTGACGACCGCGAAGGTCACGAGTGAACCGATCGCCAGGGCGGCTCCCGTCGCCCGTCGAAGCGCCTTCGCCGCCGACCGCGCGGGAGTCACGGCGTCGTCTGACGTCGCCGTCCGGTCCAGCAGGGCTGCCGCCCAGAGACCCACCAGCGGCGCGGGCAGCATGATCAGCACGGCCCACAGGTGCCCGTTCCGGGCACCGATGGACACGAAGGCGGCGTTGATCAGGCCGAACAGCGCCACCAGGATCGCCAGCAGGAGGAGCATCCCGGGTGAAGGGCGGCGCCAGGGCCGGGTACGGCCGCGGGGCATCCGGCGCGAGACGTACCTGCGCTTCTTGGTCGCGGCGTCCGCGTAGAAGCCGGCTGCCACACCGGCGAAGACGAGGGTCGCCTCCGGCTCGGCCGCCGTCAGCGGCCAGGACGAGGCAAGGCTCAGGACCGCGCCGGCCACTCCGGCCGCGAGACCGCGCTGCCACGCCGGTGCCCCCACCTGCCACCACGCGATGTCCTCGCCGCCCGGCCCGCCGAGGCCCGCCGCGACGCTGGCGAGCCACCGCTTCGCGGCCCGGGCCGGCCAGCGGCGGTGCGGCCCCGGCCGGCCGGGCGGCGCCGGTGCGTCGGGGAAGGCCGTGGCGACCAGCGAGTCGAGGAGGTGGTTCTCGACGGCGGCGGCATCGGGTAGCAGCAGCCGGTCCAGGAGCACGGCGGGATCAGCCGGCCCGGTGAGGTGCACCTCGCGCAGCAGCCCCACCATCAGGGGCGAGGCGAGGGCGGCGGCCAGCGGTCCGTCCGGCTCGGCGCGCAGCGCGTCGATCACCGGCCGCCACTGCTCGGCCCGGTGGGCCGGCGCGGCGGCGCGGAGGAAGGCGACCAGGTCTTCGACCGTCACCGGATCAGCCCGGACCACGGCCGCCGACCGCAGGACGTCGGACTCCCGGACGGCGGCCCAGTACTCGTCCGTCCGGCAGGTCACGACGACCGGGGTGTCCCCCGGCATCGACTCGTTGAGCCGTTGCAACGCCAACGTCCGCCGGTGGGACGGAATTTCGTCCAGCCCGTCGAGCACGTACAGCACCCGCTCCGCCTCGACCAGCCGGCCCGGGCCCTCCGGGCCGCCGAACTCCGCGCGCAGCAGCCGCGGGTACTCTTCGGCGATCCGGCGGGCGGCCCACGCGTGCAGGTGTTCCGCGTCCGGATCCCAGGAGGCCAGGGACAGCAGCACGGGCACCCGGTCGCCTTGCGCGAGCCGGGGGTGCCCGGCGAGCAGGGCCAGGACGAGCAGCACCGCGCTCGTCGTCTTCCCGCTCCCCGGCCCGCCGAGGACGACCAGCCGGCGCCTTCGCAACGCCAGGTAGGCCGTGGCCAGTTCGGCCGATGCGAGGGTGTCGGGCTCGCCCTGGCCCCGGTCGAGCGTCCACCGGACCCGGAGCGCCGATTCGTCCAGGACGCCCCGGACCCCGGCCTCGGCCCGCCACTGGGCCCCGACCATCCGGGCCAGTTCGAGCACGGCCCGGTCCACCGGCGTGTCAGCGGTGCCCGGTGGCGTGATGGTGAGGTGGTCGATGCGCCCGGCCATCACCACGTTGTCGGCCGTGCCACCGCTGAACTCGTTGTGGACCCGGTTCGTGCCCCCGTCGTCGCCCATGAGCCGCATGCTAGGGCATGTCTCCGACAGCCCACAGGGGAAGTGCCGACCGTCTCCGCCTGGCGGGTTGTCAGCGCCGGCTGCGGCGGTCCGGGGCGGCCGGCCGGTGCAGTTCGGTGGCGATCAGTGCCGCCTGGACGCGCCTCTCCACACCGAGTTTGGCGAGCAGGCGGGAGACGTGGTTCTTGACCGTCTTCTCGGCGAGGTAGAGACGTTCGCCTATTTGACGGTACGTCATGCCTTCGCTTCATTCTCACGAGCCGTCAGATCTGGTCCAGGGGGCGACGGTTGGGCTGGCTTGGCGTCATTGCGGATGCGATTGAGCAGCCGGGTGGCGGCCCCCGGGTCGAGCATCGAGCGGCCGGAGGCGACGGTCCGGACGGCGGCCACCAGGTCGGTGCCGCTGATCTGCTTGAGCACGTAGCCGACGGCGCCCGCCATCACGGCGTCCAGCAGGGCCTCCTCGTCGTCGAAGGAGGTGAGCATCAGGCAGGCCAGTCCCGGCATGCGGGAGCGCAGTTCACGGCAGACGGAGACCCCGTCGCCGTCGCCGAGCCGGACGTCGAGCACGGCCACGTCGGGCCGCAGGGCGGGCACCCGGACCAGGGCCTGTTCGGCGGTCGCGGCCTCCCCGACGACCTCCAGGTCCGGCTCGCCGTCCAGCAGGTCGTGCACTCCGCGGCGCACCACCTCGTGGTCGTCCAACAGGAACACCCGGACCGGCATCGCGCGACTCCCCCTCTGTTCACCCCCGCCCACGGACGGCGGGGCCCAGGGCATCATCGCCCACCCGCCGCGGCGGCCCCAGGGCCGAACGGCCCCATTTCACCCCTCGGCCTCACCGCCGCTGCCCGGAACCTCCCGCACGGACCTCCCCTTGACCTCCCGCACGGCCTGCCCGGGACGCCCGGCAGGACCCCCCGGCCTCGGGACGCGCTCGCCCCCGCACCGACGCCCGCTCAAGAACCGCCTGAGCACAGCCGCCCCTCACCCGGCCCTCACCCCCCGCCGGGCTCGGCCCTCGCGCCGGCGCCCCGCCGACTGACCTGCCCCGACAGCCCGCCCACCCGCCTTACCGGAACCGCGCCACGCGCTTGGCAACCGGCCCGTGCGGGACGACCGACCCTCCGGGGAGCGGCGGCCCTCCACTAGCCTGCGCCCGTACGGACCGTCCCCCTGCGAAGCACCCCGCCCCCACCCTCCCGGAGGTCCGCCGATGCCCCTGGCCCCGTCCGCCGACCCCGCCCGGCTGCGCTTCTCCGTGCTCGGCCCGCTCACCGCAGAGGCCGCCGGCCGCCCGCTCGCGCTCGGCGCCCCCAAGCAACGGCTCGTGCTGGCCGTCCTGTTGAGCCGCGCCAACACGGCCGTCCCGGTCGACGTGCTCACCGAGGCGGTCTGGCCCGACGAGCCGCCGCGCACCGCCCGCAAGAACCTCCAGGTCTACATCAGCACCCTGCGCACCCTGCTCGGCCGCGGCGACGGCCCGGACCGGCTCGTCCACTCGGCCGCCGGCTACCTGCTGCGCGTCGCCGAACCCGAGCTCGACGTGCTGCGCTTCCGCGCCCTCGCCCGGGCCGGGCGGGCCGCCGCCGACAGCGGCGCGCTCGCCCCGGCGGCCCGGCTGCTGCGCCAGGCCCTCGACCTGTGGCAGGGCCCGCCGCTCGCCGACCTGCGCCGCTCCCCTGCCGTCGAGGCCGAGGCCGAACGCCTGGAGGCGCGCTGCCTGGGCGTCCACGAGGACTGGGCGGAGACGGAGCTGGAGCTCGGCAACGCCGCCGCCGTGGCCGAGGACCTGGCCGACCTCGCCGAGCGGCACCCGCTGCGCGAGCGGCTCCAGGCCGCCCGGATGAACGCCCTGCACCTGTCCGGCCGCCAGGCCGAGGCCCTCGCCGTCTACGACCACCACCGCCAGCTCCTCGCACGGGAGTTGGGCCTCGAACCGAGCCCGGCGCTGACCACCCTCTACCGCCGCCTGCTGACCACCGGCCGCGCCCGCCCGGCCGGCGCCAGGCCCGCCGCCGGCCCCGGCACCTCGCTGCTGCCCGCCGACACCGCCGACTTCACCGGCCGCACCGACGAACTCCACGGCCTGCTGGACGCGCTGGGCGGCGACGGCGGACGCGTCGCGGTGCTCTCCGGCCCGGCCGGCGTCGGGAAGACGACGCTCGCCGTGCACGCCGCCCACCTGCTCGCCGAGCGCTACCCGGACGGCCGCCTGCTCGTCCGCCTGCGCACCACCGACGGCAGGCCGCGCCCGCTCCCCGACGTCCTCGCCGAGCTCGCCACCCTCACCGGCCGCCCCGACGACGGCAGCGCCGACGACGGCCACCCCGGCCACGCGCCCGCCGACCCCGCCCGGGCCGCCGCCCTGTGGCGCGCCTCGCTGGCCGGCCGCCGGATGCTGCTCGTCCTCGACGACGCCCCCGGCGAGGCCGCCGTCCGCGAACTCGCACCCGACTCCGGCCCGAGCGCCGCCCTCGTCACCTCGCGCAGCCAGCTCGCCGGACTCGGCTCCGTGCACCGCACCACCGTGCCGTTCCTCGCCCCGGCCGAGGCCCTCGACCTGCTCGGCCGCATCGTCGGCCCCGGCCGGATCGGCACCGACCGCGCCGCCGCCGCCCGGATCGTCGAGTCCTGCGGCCTGCTGCCCCTCGCCGTCCGGGTCGGCGGCACCCGGCTGGCCGTGCTGCGCCACCTCCCGCTCGCCGAGTACGCGGCCCGCCTGGCCGACCCGACCGGCGCCCTCGACGAACTCGTCGCCGGGGACGTCGCCGTCCGCGCGCGCCTGGACTCCGGCTGGCGCGACCTCACCGACCAGGGCCGCCTCGCCCTCGGCCGGCTCGCCGCGCTCCCGCTGTCGCTGCTCTTCACCCTCCCCGAGGCGGCCACCGCCCTCGGCCGCCCCGAACGCGTCGCCCTGCGCACGCTGGAGGCGCTCGCCGACACCGGCGCCGTGACCTCCCCGACCGGCGAGGTGGCCGCCCACGCCGCCCTGTACGGCCTGCCGCGCCTCACCCACCTCCACGCGCGCGAGCGCACCGGCGACCTGGCCTGAGCCCCGGATCACCCCGCCGTCAGCGCGTCCAGCAGCCCCTTGCCCCCGATCTCGTGCAGCGCCAGCAGCACCCCCGCCGCCCCCGTGTGGAGGTCGGCCGAGAAGCGCCGCAGCCGCATGCCCGGCACGAGCAGCCCCTCCGGCCGCGCCACGAGGTGCCACTCCAGGTTCCGCACCTGTCCGAGCACGGCGTCCCGCACGGCCGTCCCGCCCAGTGCGTCCAGCGCCAGCAGCAGGCCCGCACGCCCGCGGAACAGCCCCGGCTCCCGGACGAACCCGGGCGCGCACACCCGCCGGACGCCCGCCAGGAACCCGTCCCAGCCCTCGTCCCCGAGCGCCGCGTACTCCTGCGCGACGAGGGCGATCCCGCTGCTCCCGCGGTCGAGGTACGCCAGGTGCCGCCCGCCGTCGAGCACCTGCACCGACCCGTCCGGTGCGGTCACGCACTGCGCCCGGGCCCGCGCGAGCGCCGCCCGGCCGGACGCCAACAGCCAGTCCTCGCCGGTCCGTTGGTAGAGCCGTAGCTGGACGAAGGCGATCCCGGCCCAGCCGTACAGCAGCCCGGCCCCGGCCGGCGCGGCCAGCCCGGGCACGTACTCTCCCCGGACGACCGCCGCCAGCGCCCGCCCGTCCTCGACGGCGTCCGCCAACTCCCGTGCGCCGCCCAGCGCGTCGGCGAGCCGCAGCCGGGCGAGCGCCGCCCCGGCCCGGCCCCCGAACAGCGCGGCGGTCGGCGCCGGCGCCTCCCCGCGCACCCGCTCCACGGCCTCGGCGGCCTCCGCCGCCCGCCCGACCCGTGCGAGCACCGCCGCCGCACCGAGCGGCCCGTCGAAGAGCCCGCCGCCACAAGGCCGTCCGACCCGGCGCAGGGCCGCGACCAGCCAGTCCGTGTAGTCGTCGAGGTGCGGGGCGCCGACGCGGTGCAGCGCGTGGAGGACGCCGGCGGCGCCGTGCGCGAAGCCCGTCCCGCCGTCCGCGAAGCCGGCCGGGTCGCCGGGGAAGAGCCGGTCCGGGCGGTCCGGTGTCGCGCCGGCATGGATCCCTGCGATCAACTCCCGGGCGACACCGTCGAATTCCGGGCCTTCGAGCGGCGACCGGTCGACCACCCGAGTCGTGGCCGCACCCGGCCGGGCCGGCCCCGCCTCCGCCCCGAGTCCGAACCACTCCCGGGCCCGCCGCTCCAACCCGGCCGGCTTGCCCGGGTCCAGGTCGGCCAGCTCCGTCAGCGGCATCAGCATGAACAGCCAAGTGGCCCACAGCATGTAGCGGTCCGCATCGGCACCGCCCAGCCCGGCGGGCGCGTGCAGCCCGCCCGCGCCCGCCCGCGGCACGCGCGAACTCCCCAGCTCGTCCGCGTACTCGAAGTCGACGAGCACCACCGAACCGTCCGGCCGCAGCACGACGTTGGCCGGGTGCAGGTCCCCGTACCGGACGCCGCGCCCGTGCACCGCGTCGAGCGCCGCCGCCAGCCCGGCCACCACACCGTCCACCCACGCCGCGTACGCCGCCAGCTCCGACGGGCCGCAGTCCTGGTGCACCAGCGGGTACCGCCGGATCACCTCGCCGAACAACTGGACGCCCTCGACGTGCTCCTGCACCAGGAAGGTGTGCTCCCACACCTCCCGCACCCCGTGCAGCCGGGGCACGCAGTCCAGCCCCGCCAGCCGCTCCAGCGCCCACCGCTCGCGGCGCAGCCGGGTGACGGCGTCGTCCCCGGCCGCGTCCAGCCCGGCGTGCGGGCGCGCCTCGCGCAGCACCACGCGCTCACCGCTCTCCCGGTGCTCGGCCAGGTAGATCCCGCCCGCGCTGGAGAACTGGAGCACCTCCCGGACGGTGTACGGGAACGCGCCGACCGCCGCCTCCCGCGCCGCCAGGTGCGGCCGCAGTGCCGCGGGCAGCGTGACCCACGACGGCACCCGGAACACCGGGTCGCGCCGGTCCGGCACCAGCTCGCCGGACGGGTCGCGCAGCGCGGGGACGGCTCGCCCGTTCCCGTCCCGGCACCACAGCTCGACGAACGCGCCGTAGCGCGCGTACACGGGCGCCGTGCCGATCCGCAGGTCGGTGAGCACGTACGGGCCGCGCCGCCCGTCCAGTAGCGCGCTCAACTCCCGTGCGAGGAGCAGGAACTCGTCCTCGTCACGCGGGTACACCGTGACGAACTTGCCGCTGCTCCCCCGCCCCATGTACTTCCCGGAGACGACCAGGAGCGCGTCCGCGCTGCGCAGGAACTTGAACGCCACCCGGCGCGCCAGGCACACCCGCGCGACGTCGGCCAGCGTCGCCTCCGCCTCCTCCGGCACCGCCGACACGTGGATCTTCCAGCCCTGCTCCGGCAGCCGCCCGCCCTCGGGCCGCAACGCCGTCCAGAGCCCGCGCTCCTCGCGGCGCCACCCGGCGGGCGGCGCGCCGAGCGCGAGCGGGTAGCGGGTGGCGCGGTCGCGCAGGCGGCCGGGGGTGTCGTAGTACGTCCGGTCGGCGAGGCAGTACAGCTGGGTCTCCTGGACGCCGGCCACGGGCAGCTCCTTCGTCGGATCCGTCAGGCGGTCTGGAGTTGCGGCCCGCGCCGGACGGGTGGCGCCCAGGTCACGACGGCCGCGCACAGCGCGATGGCGAGTGCCAGCACGGCGAAGGTCCGGGTGCCGCCCAGCGCGCCCAGCAGGGCGCCGCCGGCCAGCGGGCCGAAGGGCTGGACGAGTGTGGACAGGAAGCCGGCCGCGCTCTGCACCCGGCCGATCCGGTCCTTCGGCGCGGCGAGCAGCATGCCGGAGACGAACCCGATGCTGGCGATCGTCGACAGGCACATGCAGGCCGCGCAGAGCAGGCCGATCAGCGCCGGTGCCCGCGTGACGACCAGCACCCCGGCGGTCAGCGCGGCGGCCCAGCAACTGACCGCGACCAGACCGCCGTCGCGCGCCCGCCCGTCCAGCCGCGGCGCGAGCAGCGCCCCGGCGAAGGCCCCGGCCGCGGTGAACGACACCACGGTGCCGCCGCCGAGGCCGGACCGTCCGCCGTCGGAGGCGACGGCGAGCGTGGTGAACATCAGCGCGCTGAACGCGAAGTTCATCCCGAGCCCGAAGATCAGCAGCAGCGTGCGCAGGTACGGCTGCCGCCAGATGAAGGCGATCCCGGCGGTCAACTCGCCCCGGTCGAAGACCGATCCGGCCTTCTTCTCGGGGTGGGACCGGGTCCGCATCAGCGCCACGCAGACGGTCGACAGCAGCAGTCCTACGCCCTCCGCGACGAAGGGCAGCACCGGGTGCCAGGCGAACAGGGCGCCGCCCCCGAGCGGCCCGACCAGCCGGGCGGCGGCCCCCCGCGCCTGCATCCGGGCGGACGCGGCGCGGGCCTGCTCGGGCGGCACGACCGCGCGCAACAGGCCGCCGGCGGCGGGACCGTACGTACTGGCGATGAGTGCCCCGGCGGCGGCGACGAGCAGCACCAGCGGCAGCGGCGCGTGCCCGCGCAGGACGGCGAGCACCAGGGCGGTGACGGCGAGCAGGCTGCCGACGTCGCACAGCCGCATCAGCCGGCGCCGCTCGATCCGGTCGGCGAGCACACCGCCGGGCAGCATGCTCAGCAGCAGCGCGCCGATGGACACGGTGCCGATCGCCCCCGCCCGCGCGGCCGATCCGGTCTCCCGCAGCACGAGCAACGGCAGGGCGATCGAGGCGAGTTGGGCGCCGAGCGAGGCGAGCAGGCCGCCGATCCAGAGCAGCCGGAAGTCGCGGTTGCCGGCCAGCGACGCGGGCTCCGGTGATGTGGGCTCCGGCAACGTGGGCTCCGGTGACGTGGCTTCCATGGCCACCCTTCGCAGCAGGGACGGGGTTCCTCGGGCCACGGCACTGGCCCGGCCGGGGGCGGTGGTGCGCCCGCCCCCGCCGCGGGCGTCGCCGAGTTCCGCGCGGTCAGGCGGAGGTCTCGGCGCCGTGCACGTAGCTGATCAGGCTGAAGCAGGCGCCGTCGGAGGCCTCGTGCAGCATCTTCATCGCCTGGAGGTCGAGGACGTTGGCGGCGTGCGCCTCGACCTCGGCCTCCTCGCTCCCGTCGACGCCCTCGGCGCCGTCCCAGCCGTCCTCGCCGTGCGCCTCGACCTCGGAGCCCTCGGCCCAGCCGACGCCCTCGGTGCCCTCCCAGCCGTCCCAGCCGTCCTCGCCGACAACCGGCTCGATGTTCTCGGCCATGGCCGATCCCCTCTCTCGGAACGAGTACCTTGTCCGACGGCCGGATCGCCGCCGCGGCACCGACGGTAGGCACCCGCACCTCGGGCCGGCTTCGGAATCGGCATACGGGCGGTATGGCCGCAGCTCGGCGCCCCGCCGAGGACTCCCGCGCCGCCCCGCCCACGGCCGTCGCGCCGCCCGAACCCCTCCCCACCTGCGGCCATACCACCCGCGAGGCGCCTGCGAACCGGGCTCTAAGCCCCGCCCGAAAACCTGGGCGTGCACCCGCCTTTCCGCACCCCGCTCCCGCACCCCGCTCGTACCCCGCCCCCGCACCCCGCTCCCGCACCCCGCTCCCGCACCCAGTCGCGAAGGACCAGCGAAGGACTGCCACCATGCCCTGCCCACTCTGCGCCCAACTCGCCACCACCAACGACCAGTTCTGCCCCTCCTGCGGCACCCCCCGGGCCGCCGCCCTCGACCTGGCCGGCGAGGAGCGCAAGCTGGTCACGGTGGTCTTCTGCGACCTGGTCGACTCCACCGCCCTCTCCGGCGCGCTCGACCCCGAGACGCTCCGCGAGGTGATCCTGCGCTACTTCGACCAGATGCACCGTCAGATCGAGGCGCACGGCGGCACGGTGGAGAAGTTCATCGGTGACGCGGTGATGGCCGTCTTCGGCGTCCCGGTGATCCGCGAGGACGACGCCCACCGGGCACTGGCCGCCGCGCTCGCCATGCTGGAGGACCTCGCGGACCTCAACACCGAGCTGGACGCCACCCTGGGCGTGCGCCTGGACGTCCGGATCGGCGTCAACACCGGCCAGGTGGTGGCCGGTTCGGACGCGTCCGCGCGCCAGGCGCTGATCTCCGGGGAGACCGTCAACATCGCCGCCCGCCTGCAGACCCGGGCCGCCCCCGGCCAGGTGCTGATCGGCCCGCAGACGCTGCGCGCGGCCGGCCCGGCCGCCCAGGTGCACGAGGTCGGCCCGCTCCAGCTCAAGGGCAAGGCCGAGCCGGTCACCGCCTACCGCCTGGTCGGCCTGGACGAGGACGACCCGGAGCTGCTGCGCCGCTTCGACGTCCCGCTGGTCGGCCGCACCCGCGAACTCGCCCGCCTCGACGCCGCGCTGGCCCGGGTGGCCGGCGGCGAGGGCGCCGAGCTGCTGGTGGTGCACGGCGAGGCCGGGATCGGCAAGACCCGCCTGGTGCGCGAGTGGCTGGAGCGGACGGGGCGGCGCACCGCCCGCTGCGGCACCGGCCGATGCCGCAGCTACGGCGAGCGGAGCACGCTGGCCCCGCTCGCGGAGGCGCTCCGCGCCCTGCTGGACGAGCCCGGGGCCGGCGCACCCGCCGAGGCGCTCGCCCGGCTGGAGGAGGCCACCGCCGCCGGGCTCGGCCCCGAGCAGGCCTGCGCCCGCCTCGCCGCGATCCTGCGCGGGCGCACCGTCGAGCGCCCGGCCGTGCTGGTCCTGGACGACTGCCAGTGGGCCGGCCCCGCCCTGCTGGACGCCGCCGAACGGCTGGTCGCCGCGCTCGGCCCGGCGCCGGTCCTGCTGCTCTGCCTGGCCCGCCCCGAACTCCCGGCCTCCCGGCCGGAGTTGCCCGACCTCGCGGTCGGCGGCCTGTCCTGGGACGAATCCGCCGTGCTGGCCGCCCAGTTGACCGAGCTCACCGCCCACCAGGACACCGTCCCCACCCGCCTGCTGGAACGCGCCGAGGGCAACCCGCTGCACCTGGAGGAGCTGCTGGCCGCCCTCACCGAGGCCGAAGGGCCCGCCCTCGCCGACGAACTCCCGCCCACCGGACGGGCGCTGCTCAGCGCCCAGATCGCCGACCTGGACCGCGACGAGCGCACCACGCTGGACCTCGCCGCCGTCCTCGGCCGCGCGTTCACCGCCGCCGAACTCGCCCGGCTCGCCCGCGGCGGCAGCGACCAGGACGCCTTCGCCGACCCCGAGGACGACGTCTTCACCGGCCCGATCGACGGCCTGCCCGGCCTGCCGGGCCCGCCCGCCGACGGCGAGGACACCCCGCCCCGCCTGCACGCCGCGCTCACCCGGCTCGCCGAGCGCCGCCTGGTCGAACCCGCCGACGGCGGCTACCGCTTCGGCAGCGGCCTCGTCCAGGAGTCCGTCTACCAGTCGATGTCCAAGCGGGCCCGCGCCGAGCGCCACGAGCGCGCCGCCGACCTGCCCGGCGTCCGCGCCGCGGGCGACGCCGCCGTCGGCGGCCACCTGGAGGCCGCCCACCGCTTCCGGCTCGAACTCGGCCTGCTCGACGCCCGCACCGACACCCTGCGCACCCGGGCCGCCGCCGCGCTCGGCGCCGCGGGCGCCCGCGCCCTCGACCGGGCCGACCTCGCCGCCGCCACCGACCTGCTGGAGCGCTCCGTCCGGCTGCACTACCCGAACGAGCGCACCGCGGGCCCGGTGCTGCGCCGCCTCGGCGAGGCCCGCCTCGCCACCGGCCGCGCCGACGAGGCCCTGCCCGTCCTCGCCCAGGTCCGCGACTCCGCCGCCGACCCGCTGGACGCCGCCCACGCCCGGCTCGTCCTGGCCGCCCGCGGCCTGCCGCCCGGCCCCGACCAGCCCGCCGCCACCGCCCGCGCCGTCCTGCCCGTCTTCACCGACGCCGGGGACGACCTCGGCCGGGCCCGCGCCCTGCTGCGCCTCGGCGAGGAGCACCTGCGGGCCGGCCGGGCCGGCGCCGCCGAGCGCCTGCTGGACGAGGCCCTCGGCCACGTCTCGCGCACCGGCGCCGAGCTGGACCGCGCCGCCGTCCTCGGCACCCTGGCCGAGGCCCTGCTGGCGGGTCCGGAGCCCGTGCCCAACGCCGTCTTCCGGCTGCGCGCCCTGCTGTCCGAGCACGGCACCGGCCGCCGGACCGTCCGGGTCGCCCTCGGCGGGCCGCTCGCCGTCCTGCTGGCCATGCGCGACCGGCCCGGCGAGGCCGAGCTCCTGCTGGCCGAGGCCAACGGCCTGGCGGGCGAGCTCTCGCTGGCCGACGCGACGGTCACGCTGCCCGCCCTGACGGCCCGCGCCGCCGCGGCCACCGGCCAGGGGGCCCAGGCCATCGACCTGCTCGCCGACGCCGCCGAGGCCGCCCGCCGGCTCGGCACGCCCGGCGCGCTGCCGCGCCTGGCCCTCGACAGCGCCCGCGTCCTGCTGGACACCGAGCGCCCCGCCCAGGCCGCCCGCCACCTCGACGGCCTCGAAGACCCCGACGGCACCGCCGGCCCGGCCCCGCTGCCGCCCGTCCTCGCCATCGAGCGGGACGCGCTGCGCGGCCGGCTCCTCGCCACCCGCGGCGAGCGCGGCCCGGCGCTCGACCTGACCGCGGCCGCCGTCCGCGCCGCCGAGGCCACCGACTCCCTGCTCCTCCAGGCCGACACCGCGCTCGACCGGGCGCACGCCCTCCTGCTGCTCGACCGGCCCGCCGAGGCCGCCGTCGCCGCGGCCGCCGCGCGGGACCACTACGCCGCCAAGGGCCACCAGCCGGGCGTCCGGCGGGCCGAGCGCCTCGGCGGCGCGCGGTGAGCGCGGCGGGCCTGACCTGGAGCCTGCGCGGCCGGGGCGCCGCCGACCTCCCGGTCCTCGCCGACCAGGGCACTCCGGCGGACGGGGCCGACGGCGGGGGGACGGGCAAGGGCGTGCGCGTGTGCGTCGTCGACTCCGGCGTCGAGCCGGACCACCCGCTGGTCGGCCCGCTGGACGGCGCCTGGGCCGTCGTCAGGGACCCGGCGACCCGCGAGCTCGTCGTCCGCCCGGACCGCACCGGCGACACCTGCGGCCACGGCACCGCGTGCGCCGGCATCATCCGCCGCACCGCCCCGGACTGCGGGCTCTACAGCGTCCGGGTGCTCGGCGAGCGCTTCACCGGCACCGGCGACATGCTGCTCACCGGTCTGCGCTGGGCGGTCGAGCAGGGCTTCGACGTGATCAACCTCAGCCTCTCCACCACCCGGACCCGCTTCCTGGAGGAGCTGCACGCCCTCGCCGACGACGCCTACTTCGCCCGCACCGCGATCGTCGCCTCCGCCCACAACACCCCGGTGGAGAGCTTTCCCTGGCGGTTCTCCTCGGTCATCTCGGTCGGCAGCCACCAGGAGGACGAGCCGGCCCGCCACCTGTACAACCCGGCGCCGCCGGTCGAGTTCTTCGCCCCCGGCCAGAACGTCCGGGTGCCGTGGCTCGGCGGCGCGAGCATCCGCACCACCGGCAACAGCTTCGCCACCCCGTACGTCGCCGGGCTGTGCGCCCGGCTGCTGTCCCGGCAGCCGCGGCTGACCACCTTCCAGCTGAAGAACGCGCTCTACCTCACCGCGGCCAACGTCCGGCCCGTCCCGTCCACGCCCACCCCGGAGGCGCCCGATGACACTCAGCACTGACCCCGCCGTCGACCCGCTCGCCCGCGAGCTGCTGCAGTCCGTGGTGGACGTGGCCCGCGCGATCTTCGGCGCCGAGGCGGGCTCGGTCTGCCTGCTCGACGAGGCGGCGGGCGAGCTGGTCTTCCAGGCCGTGTCCGGCCGCGGCGAGGAGTCCCTGGTGGGCCGCCGGTTCCCGGCCGGCGCGGGGATCGCGGGCTGGGTGGCCGCCTCCGGCGAGCCGATGGTGGTCGACGACCTGGCCGCCAACCGCACCTTCGACCGCGACTTCGCCGAGTCCACGGCCTACGTGCCGAACGCGCTGATGGCGGCCCCGCTCACGCACGGCAGCCGGGTGCTCGGCGTCCTGGAGGTGCTCGACCCGGCCCCCCAGGCCCGCGCGAGCCTGCCCGAGCTGGACCTCCTCGCGCTGTTCGCCCGCCAGGCCGCCGCCGCCCTGCGCGTCCTGACCGAACGCGCCCCGGCGCCGGTGCCCGCCCCGGACCGGACGGTCGCGCTCGGCCTGCTCGCCGACCTGGAGAACCTGCTGCGGCGTCAGCCCTGACCGCCCCTCAGCCCTGAACGTCGAGCCGCCGCATGCGCAGCCGGTACACGGTGGGGTGGAGGAGCCGCCCGCACAGCATGTCCGTGACGACCTCGGCGTCCGGCGGGAGCCCGTCCGCGTGCAGGCGCTGCACGAAGGCCTTGAGCTCCTGGTGGTCCTCGGTGCTGAACAGCACCTCCCACGGACCGGCGGCGGCCTCGACCGCCGCCCGCGCCTCACTCTGGCGGCGCAGTTCCTCGTCCTGCTTGCGCCGCCGGTTCCGTTGCCCCGCCACCCGGATCAGCCCGCCAGCCGGACGAGTTCGCCGCGCTCCAGCGCCGCGTGCACCGCGCCGTCCGGCCCGACCGCGATGCCGTGCGGCTCGGGCGAACGACCGGGCAGCGGGTACGCGTCGTAGCGGCCGTCCGGGTCGAGCACGCCGATCCGCCCGGCGCCCCACTCGGTGAACCAGAGCCGGCCGGCGGCGTCGGCCGCGATCGCGTGCGGCCGGGCCGCCCGGTCGGGCAGCGGGTGCTCGGTGACCTCGCCGTCCACGGTGACGCGCCCGACCAGCCCGCCGCCGATGCCGACGTACCGGAGCGCGCCGTCCGCGCCCGCCGTGATGCCGACCGGCGCGGTGCCGACCGGCAGCCGGTGCACGACGACCTCGCCGTCGACGCCGACCCGGGCGACGGCGTCCGCCTGGTTGAGCGTGCACCAGAGCGCGCCGTCCGGGCCCGCCGTGATCATCGACGGGAAGGCGCCCGCGAGCGGCAGCGGAAACTCCGTCACGTCGCCGTCCACGGTGATCCGTCCGATCCGGTCGGCGTTCATCTCGGTGAACCAGAGCGCGCCGTCCGGCCCGGCGGCGATCCCGTACGGTCCAGCCTCCGCCGTCGGCACGGCGTACGAGGCCTGCCGCCCGTCGGCCCCGATCCGCCCGATCCGGTGATCACGCATCCGGGTGAACCACAGCGCCCCGTCCGGCCCCGGGGTGATCACCGCCGGCCCGCATCCGCCCGCCCCGAGCCCGTACCGCGTGACCGTGCCGTCCGGCGCCAGCCGTCCGATCTCCCCCGCGTGCACGAGCGTGAACCACACGCCTCCGTCCGCCCCCACCGCGACGCCGTACGGGCCGTCCTCCGGACCCGCGACCTCGAACCGTTCCATCACGCGCTGCGTCATCCACGCCCCTCGTTCGCTATTGCGACTTCCGTCGCATTAACATCCTCGCACCTCCCGCCCGCCCCCGGCAACCGGATTGTCGGTGGCACCCCCTACGGTGTGCCGCATGGGGATCTATCTGGTCGACATCGGCGCCGACGACTGGGCCGACGAGGACGCCTACGCGCCGATCGCGCAGGAGCTCGCCGAGGAGCTCGCCGAGCTCGGGCTGCCGCCGTACACGTGCCCGCCGGAGCCGGCGGACGGCACGGGCGAGCGGTTCGACGTGAAGATCAACGTGCCGATGGACAGCTTCGGACGCCTCTGCCGTGCGCACGACGTGTCCGGCGAACTGCTGGACTGGGAGGTGCTGATACCCGTCGACCTCGACGAGGAGATCGAGCTGCCCGCCGAGTCCGCCTACACCGACACCACCCGGGTGGCCGGCGCCCCCGCGGCCCTGGCCGCCGCCCGGCACCTGGCCGAGGTCCTCGGCCTGCCCCCGGGCATCCCCGCGACCTCCGAGAACCTCTTCCTCAACAGCTGGTTCGCCGACCGGGCGCAGGCCGCCGCCGCGCTCCACCCGGGGCCCTGGACGGAGGACCTCGACGCCGCCTTCCACGTCACCGTCCACCTCCGCGCCGCCGAGTTCGTCCTGCGCACCGGCCGGCCCGTCACCTACTCCTGACCGCCGGCACCCTCCGCCGCGCGCCGCGCCCCGCGGGGGCCGGGCACGCCGCGCAGGACGGAGACGATGCCCGCACCCGCCGCACACAGCGGCACCGCGAGCAGCGCCCCGAGGATCCCGGCGACCCCGGAGCCGGCCACCACCGCGACCATGATGGTGGCCGGGTGCAGCTCCACCGTCCGGCTCTGGATGACGGGCTGGAGGATGTTGCCCTCGATCATCTGCACCGTCAGCACCACCCCGAGCGCCCACAGCGCCGTCCCGAGCCCGCCGTCCGCGAGCGCCACCAGCACCGCCACCGTCCCGGACAGGAACGCCCCGACGAACGGGATGTAGGCACCCATGAACACGAGCGCGCCCAGCCCCGGCGCGCCCGGCACCCCCAGGGCCACCAGGCCGATCGTGATGAAGCCCGCGTCGATCAGCGCGATCAGCGTCGTACCGCGCATGAACCCCGCCATCGCGTCGAACGCCCGCTCCGCGCAGGCGACCACGGTGTCACCGCCGCGCCCCGGCAGGTAGGAGCGGATCGAGTCGCCGGTGCGGTGGCCGTCCCGCAGGAAGAAGAACACCAGGGCCAGCGCCAGCACCCCGCCGGTGAGCAGCTGGGTGAGCAGCCCGAGCCCGGAGAGCACGCCGCTGGTGAGCGTGGAGACGAGCGAGTTCGTCTCGCCCTTCGCGTTGTCGAGCGCGTGCTGGATCTTCTCGCCGAACGGCCCCAGCCAGTCCGCGATCCGGTGTCCGGCACGCTGGAGCGAGGTGGCGATCTGCGGGGCGCTGTGCACCAGCGAGTTGACCAGCAGCGCGATCACCCCGCCGACGGCCGCGACCAGCACGACGCACGTCAGGGCGGCCGCCAGGCTGCGCCCCACGCCCCGCCGGACCAGCCACGGCACCACCGGGTACAGCAGCGACGCCCCGAGCAGCGCCAGCACGAACGGCACGGTCGCCGCCCGCAGCTCGACCAGCGCGAAGACCACCAGCGAGGCGACCGCGATCAGCAGGATGACCGCCACCGACCACGCCGCCGCCCGCCGCATCGCGGGCGGCAGCATCAGGTACGGCCTGCGGTGGTCCGGCGCACCGCCGGACGGGGGCTCCACGGACACGGGACCTCCGGGTCGTCACATCAGTGCGAACCGACCCATCCCATCAGACGATCAGCCGAATTGCCCGTTTTGCAACCTTTTGATGCCCACTGCTCGGCGTCCTCTACTGCGCGTCCTCTACTGGGCGTCCTCGAAGCGAACGGACCCGGCACCGCCCCCGAAGGCCGCCACCCGCTGCGCCTCGGCCTCCGCCGCCTGCCGGTCGGCGCGCCGCAGCGGCGCGAACGGGCGGACGACGACGTCCTGCCCGGCCGTCAGCTGCCACGTCCCGGCGACGACGCCGTCCACGAGGAGGGTGGGGTGCACGAGCCCGTTCTGCGTCATGACGCGGCCCTTGTGCTCGTCGGCCAGTACCCGGGTGCGGTCGGCGTGGGAGAGCAGCAGGTTGTCGAAGGGCGCGAGGAGCCGGACGGGCGCCGGGGTGTCCGGGCCCGGCCGGGGCGCGTCCGGGAGGTCGTAGAGCACGCGGCCCTGCTCGTCGCGGTCGGTGAACAACCGCGGGGCGAGCCCCTTGAGCACCGGCCCGAGCCGGCTGAGGCCGCACCACTTCTGCAGGTCGGCGGCGGTGGCGGGGCCGAAGGCGGCGAGGTAGCGCAGAGCGAGGTCGTCGAGCGACGGCGCGGGGTCGAGCGGGCGGCCGATCCAGGCCTCGGCGGTGGTGTGGGCGGCGGGGCCGCCGCGGCCCCAGATCCCGCGCGGCGGCACCTGGACGAGGGGCAGGAGGCAGCGCGCCGCCTGGGCGAGCGCGGCCGGGTCGCGGTCGGGGCGGGTGGCGGCGAGCAGCCCGCCGAGCTCCTGGAAGGTGCGGGGCCGCTCCTCGACCAGTTCCCTGGCCTCGGCGCCCAGCGCGGCGAGGTCGAGCCCGGCGAGCCGCTTGCCGTAGGTGGTGCGCAGCGCCTGGTCGAGCACGGGCTGGAGGAGCGGGCGCAGCGTCAGGCAGTCCTCGGCGGTGACGAGGTGGATGGTGCCGCGCTGGAGCGCGGTCCGGACGACGGCGCGCTCCTCGATCAGCGTGGTGAGCTGCCCGGGCTCGAAGCCGTCGATCCGGGAGAGCAGGCCGAGGTAGGGCGGCTGCGGCGCGGCCTGGGCCTGGAGGCCGCCGAGGTGGCGGACCACCGCGGCGGGCTCCGGGCGGGAGCGGTCGAGCAGGTGCTGGCGGGCCAGCACCGCGCGGCCGAGGGACCTCGGACCGATCACCGGCGGCCGTCCAGGACCGAGCGCAGCACGTCGATCCGGTTGGTGGTGATGGAGTCGACGCCGGTGTCGCGCAGCCGGCGCATGGTGCGGCGCAGGTCGGCGGTCCAGGTGGAGACGGCCAGTCCGGCGTCCCGCGCGGCGGCGGTGAACTCCGGCGTGACGAGCCCGAACGGCGGGTTGAGGTAGCGCGGGCGCAGGTCGTCGAGCAGGGCGCGGACGGGCAGCCGGGGCTGCTTCCAGGTGAGCGCGATCTCGGCGCCGGGGGCGACGGCGCGCACGGCGAGCATCGCGGTGGCCGGGCCGCAGAAGGCGACGAGCTCCTCGGCGCCGAGGCCGGTGACGACGGACCAGGTGGCGGCGGCCGGCCCGGGCTCGTCGAGGTCGACGAGCAGCCGGCGGCCCTCGGGGGCGGCGGCCACGGTCTTGATCGCCTCGGCGAGGGTCGGTACCGCGAGCGGGCCGCGGCGCAGCTCGTCGAGCTGGTCGAGGGTGACGCGCCCGATGTCCCTGGGGTCGTCCCAGAGGCGCTCCAGGGTGCGGTCGTGGAGGAGGACGGGCACCTTGTCCCGGGTGAGCTGGACGTCCACCTCGACGGCGTCGGCGCCGCGGGCGAGCGCGGACTCGACGGAGGCGAGGGTGTTCTCGCGGAAGCGGTACGGGTCGCCCCGGTGGGCGACGGCGAGGACGGGCGTACGGTCGGCGGGGGTACGGTCGGCGGTCATCGAATCTGCCCAGCGATCCAAGGGGTGAGGTCCGGCAGGCCGACGCCCTCGCGGTAGGTCGGCTCGCCGGGGACGGTGACGGTCATGGTGGTCGACGGCGGGAAGGTGCGGGCCTTGACCTGCACCAGGCCGCCCCACACCGAGTTCAGGAACGCCGGGACGCTGTCGCGCTGGACGTCGAAGGCGATGCCCTCGACGCTCACGACGGCCTCGTCGTGCGTGAACAGGCGGACGGTGACGGCCGGGCGGCCGTCGAACTCCAGCAGCGCCTCGTGCGGAATGGCGTCGAGCTCGCCGCCCGGGTCGCCGGCGCCGACCAGTCCGGCGAAGGTCCGGTCGCGGCCGATGTCGTGCTGGGCGCGGGCGGTGCGGCCGTGCCGGCCGGCGACGGCCTCGATCGCGAGCACGGCGCTCTGGGTGGTCGGCAGGTGCGGGTGGGTCATCCCGGTCGGGGCCTCTCGTTCGGCTCGGGCTGCTCTGCGAATGGCTGGGGGCTGGCTGGGACTGGGTGCGACGGACGGGTCGGCGGCGTCAGCGGCGTTCGATCATCACGTTGGTCGACTTGATGACGGCCGTGGCGGGCGCGCCGGGCACCAGGTTCAGCTCCTCCGCCGACTCCCGGCTGATCAGCGAGACCACCCGGAACGGCCCGGCCTGCACCTCCACCTGGGCGGCCACGTCGCCGAGCACGACGTCGGTGACGATCCCGGGGAAGCGGTTGCGCGCGGAGGACGGCCTGCCCTCCGCCTCGGCGTTCTCCGGCCGGGCCAACTCGCGGGCGAAGGCCGCCAGTTCGGCGCCGGGGATGATCCGGTGGCCGTGCTCGTCCCGCTCGGCGGCGACCCGCCCGGCGTCCACCCAGCGCCGCATGGTGTCGGCGCTGACGCCGAGCAGCGACGCGGCCTCGCCGATGCGGTACGGGTTGACCGGCAGGTCGGGCTGGCCCATGTGCGACTCCTGATGGTGGTTCGGGAACGGGCGCGCGCGGGGCGCATCGCCGCCATCCTGCCGTACCGGTGCCCCGGCCCGCGAAGCGGCGCAGGTCCTCGGCGCCACGGCTGGACGCTGCGGCTCGGCGCTACGGCTCGCCGAAGAGGTCCCGCCGGGCCGCGTCCCCGGCGGTCAGGACGGCCCCGGCCAGCACCGCGCCACCGCCCGCGGTGCCGGCCCGCACCTCGGTGCGCAGCGGGGACAGCGCGGCGAGCCGGCGCTCGACCCGCGCGGCGAGTTCGGGGCCGCCGGCCCGGCCGATCTCGCCGCCGAGGACGACGCAGCCGGGGTCGAGGACGACGCAGACGCTGGCCGCGCCGAGGGCGATCCGCTCGGCGAGCTCGTCCAGGAACGCCCGGCCCGGCCCGTCGACGGCATCGAGGTCGTCGACGGCGCCGAGGTCTTCGAGCGCCGCGCGGACGGCGGCCTCGGCGGCGGCCGCGTCCCCGGCCGGGTCGGCGGGCAGGCCGTGGGCGCGGGCGAGCTCGCAGATGGCGGCGCTGCCGACGAGCCCGTGGAAGCCGCCCTCGCAGCTGGCGGCGCTGGGCAGGCCGGCGGTCCCGGGGACGGGCAGGAAGCAGATCTCGCCGGTGCCTCCGGAGAAGCCGCGGCGCAGCCGCCCGTCGAGGACGACGGCCGCGCCGACGCTGTGGCCGAGCCACATCAGCACGAAGGTGTCCCGGTCGCGGGCGGCGCCGACCCGGTACTCGGCCCGGCCGGCCAGGTTGACCTCGTTCTCCAGGATCACCTCGGTGCCGGGCAACTCGCGTAGGGCGGCGAGGAGTTCGCCGTGCCAGGCGGGTAGCGCCCCGGTACTCTGGAGGCGCCCGGTGGCCGGGTCGACCAGGCCGGGCGCGCCGACGGCGACGGTGTGCAGCCGCTCGACCCCGACCCCGTGCGCGACGTCGAGCAGCGTCCGGACGATCCGGTCGGCGGTGCCGGGGGTGCCGCCGCCGTCGACCGGGACCTCGGCCGAGGCGAGGGTGCGCCCGGCCAGGTCGGCGACGACGAGGCTGACGCCGCCGGAGCGGACGTCGAAGGCGGCGAGGTGGGCCCGTGAGGCGACCAGTGCGTAGACCCGGGCGTTGGGACCGCGGCGCTGCTCGCCGCGCTCGCCGACGACGGCGACCAGGCCGGTGCGCTGGAGGCGGTCCAGCAGGTCGGCGACGGTGGGGCGGGACAGGCCGGTGAGGCCCCGCAGCTCGGTGGCCGTGAGGGGGCCCTGTTCGAGCAGCAGGTTGAGCGCCAGCCGGTCGTTGATCGCCCGGGCGGTGCTCGGCGTGGCCGTACGCACGGTGGTCATGGACGCTCATCCTTCCAGAGTGTTTCTATCAGGGTCCCTTCCTGATAATTTATCGCCCGCCGCAGCAAACTGCCGCCGCCGCAACCCGCCGCCGGACGGCCGATCCGCCGCGTGCGACCGGGAGGGAACCCCACATGACCACGACCGCACCACTGGACCCGCTGCCCGCGCCCCGGCGGGCCAGGGCGAGCATCGCCCTGGTGTTCGCCGTGCACGGCGCCGTCACGGGCACCTTCGTCAGCCGGATCCCGTGGATCCAGCACCGCCTCGACCTCTCCCCCGGCCAGCTCGGGCTCGCCCTGGTGATGCCCGCCGTCGGCTCGTTCCTCGCGATGCCGCTGGCCAGCCGCTTCGTCCACCGCTACGGCGGGCGGGCCGCCGTGCGCGGGCTCATCTCGCTGTGGTGCCTGGCGCTGGCCCTGCCCGCGCTCGCGCCGTCGCTGCCCGTCCTGTGCGCGGCCCTGTTCGTCTACGGCGCGACCTCGGGCATGTCCGACGTCGCGATGAACGCGCAGGGCGTGGAGATCGAGGAGCGCCTCGGCCGCTCGATCATGTCCGGCCTGCACGGGATGTGGAGCGCGGGCGGGCTGCTGGCCTCCGGCTTCGGCATCCTCGCCGCCCACCTCGACCTCGACGCGCGCCTCCAGCTGGCCGTCACCGCCCTCGTGCTGCTGGCCCTCGCCCAGGCCGTCTGCCGGGGCCTGCCCGACCTGCGGGCACCGGAGGAGGCCGAGGCGCCGCCGCGGTTCGCGCTGCCGCCGCGCAGCTCGCTGGTGATCGGGCTGGTCGGCTTCTGCGCCGTGTTCGCCGAGGGCGCCTCGATGGACTGGAGCGGCGTCTACCTGCGCGACATCACCGGCGCCTCGGCCACCGTCGCCGCGGTCTCCTACTCCGCGTTCGCGCTCACCATGGCCGTCAGCCGGCTGGCCGGGGACGCGGTGATCCGCCGCCTCGGCGCCGTCCGGGCGACCCGCCTCGGCGGTGCCACCGCGACGGCGGGCGGCGTGCTCGTCGTGCTGGCCGACGAACCGGCCCTCGCGATCCCGGGCTTCGCGCTGATCGGCGTCGGCATCGCGGTCATCGTCCCGCTGGCCTTCGCGGCGGCCGGGCGCAGCGGCCCCAACCCCAGCCAGGCCATCGCGGGCGTCGCCACCGTCACCTACACCTCGGGCCTGATCGCCCCGGCCGTCGTCGGCGGGCTCGCCCAGGCCACCTCGCTGACCGTCTCCTTCGTCCTCGTCACCGCGCTCGCCCTCGCCCTGGTACCGAGCGCCGGGGCACTGCGCCGCAGCGGGCGGAACGCACCCGACGGCCCGTCCAGCGGCGTGAGCGCCCCGGCGGGCAACGACCTCTCGACGCTCTGACCCGACGGGCACCCCCGCGTCTTCCCCCGGATCGGCGCACAACTTTTCCGCGCCGGGCGCGGTCGAACACTCCAACGTCGACCACGGGGAGCGCACCGATGACCCATCGCACGAGACTCGCGACGGCCGCCGCCGTCCTCGCCCTCACCGGAGGGTCGGTGCTGGCCGCACCGACCGCCGGTGCCGCCACCGCGACGACCGCCACCGACTTCGGGCCCGCCGAGATCCGCACCGGGATGTACGCGGGCCAGAACGACCTGTGCCTGGAGGTCGCCGACTGGCGCACCGACGACGGCGCCCCGGTCCGGATCTGGACCTGCACCGGCGGCGACAACCAGAAGTGGACCCAGACCGCCCACGGCTGGATCAACCTGCACAGCGGCAAGTGCCTGGAGATCCCCGCCTTCAGCACCACCCCGGGCACCCAGGCCGGCCAGTGGACCTGCAACGGCGGCAGCAACCAGCAGTGGAGCGACCCGCCGGTCAGCCACGCCGACACCCCCCGCCACATCGTCAACGCCAACAGCGGGCTCAGCCTGGACGTCGCCGGCGGCGTGATCGCCGACGGCACCCCGGTCATCCAGTGGGACTTCCACGCCGGGGACAACCAGTTCTGGCACTACAGCCCCGAAAAGGACCCGTACGCGTGACGGGTGTGTCCGTCGGCTCGGGTCGGAGGGCCGCGGCGTCAGGGTGCGTGCATCGCAAGGCGGAGGAGGGAGTCCATGCGGTGGGGGCACCTCCCGGCCGGAGGCTGGGGGACAT